>DASWGF010000367.1:0-1526 GCA_036393875.1 Candidatus Dormiibacterota bacterium | reverse complement strand
AGAGTCGGATCGGGCCCGTGGCGCCCCAGATATCGACCACGTCGCGGTCCTTGAGGTCGAGCTTCCGGTACGCGTGGTGCGGGGCAGCGATGACGAGAACCTCAGCTTCCTTCAAGACGCGGTCCAGCGACACGAACGACTTGTCATGGATGTATGGGTCGGTGCAGAGGACGCGGGCGCCCTTGAATGCGGCCAGCTTGCGCAGCTTGTAGCTCAATGACGCCCGGGGATCATCCGACTCGCCCTTGAAAGCCATGCCGAGGATGCCGATGGTGCGGCCTGAGAGCGGCCGCCGGGAGTTGAGCGTATCGACGATGTAGTTGGGCAGGCCCTCGTTGATCTGCATCGCTGCCTGGCCCATGGGGAAGTGGTCGGGCGTGAACGCCGAGAGCTGCATGGTGTCTTTGAGAAGGCACGGGCCGGCGGCGAAACCAGGGCCTGGAAGGTCCGCGGCGCGCGGATAGTCGTTGCGGACGGCGTCCAGCACGCGGTTGTAGTCCTGGCCGGAGCGGTGCACGATCTGGAAGAACTGATTGGCGATCGCGAACTTCATATAGCGCCAGGTGTTGGTGAGCAGCTTGGCAAGCTCGGCCTCCATAGGCGTGGTGCGCACGACTTTGACGCCGAGCCGCTCGAAGAGCAGGCTCGCCTTCTCGAAGGCGCTGTCCGACGAGGCGCCGACGAGCTGCGGCAGGCTACGGATCTCCTCCAGCGCATGACCCTCGGCGATGCGCTCTGGGCAGAAAACGACTTCGGCATCGACGCCGGCCGCACGGAGCCGCCGCTCCACCGACTCGGTCGTGCTCGGGAACACGGTTGACCTCAGCACCACTAGTGAGCCGTCGCGGAGGTGCGGAATGAGCTCATCCACGACCCGATCGAATATGCGTACCGACGGGTTCATGAACTCGTCGATCGGCGTCCCGATGACCAGGATCACGATGCTGGTGCGCTGGAGCATGCCCGGGTCGGCGGCGAGCTCGAGGCGGCCGGTCGGGAGCAGCATTCGCAGCAGCTCCTCAGCCCCGTTCTCGAGGAACGGCACGCTGCCCGATCGGACCTGGTCGATCTTGGCGGCGTCGATGTCGTCGATGCCCACCCGGTAGCCGCTTTCGGCCAGGGACAAGGCGAGCGGCAGGCCGACGTGGCCGCAGCCGCCGACGACGACTACATCTAGGGGCTGCATGGCCGCCAAATTATGATGGCTTGACCCGTGATCTCAGCCCGATCTTGAGCCGAACCGAAACCACCAAACGCGCCGGAGGTCGCGCTCCGGGCCCCCGAGTCCTCCTCGACATGCGCACGCTTCAGGGCCCGAGCGCCACGCGTGGTGTCGGCTCCTATGCCAACGGCATCCTCCGCGGCCTCATCGAAGAAGGCTTCGATGCCAATCTCACCCTGCTGCTCGACTCCGGCCTGCCCGTGCCGCCTTTGCCGGTCGGCGAGTACAGGCTGGCGTCCTCGCGGCGCCGGTATCGCGGCCAGCTCGCCGCCTATGAAGAAGCGGTCGCGCTCGGAACGGACCT
>DASWGF010000366.1:0-13827 GCA_036393875.1 Candidatus Dormiibacterota bacterium | reverse complement strand
CCACCGACAATCACCGGCCGGCCGGCAGTCTCCACCCGCACGTAGGCATGCGACACGCCCGGCCCGCGGGCGAAGAACTGGAAGCCCATTGCGCGCGCCTCTTTCAGGTCGCGGACGCAGCCGTCGGTGACGCAGCCGGCGCAGCCCAGGGCTCCGAATATGGTGGCGTTCACCTCGCCCCAGAGCGAGCCACAACCAGGCGGTTCGTCCATGTCCTGCACCACCACCACGCGCGGCTCGGGAATTTCGCGTACATGCCGATAGAGAGCAGTTTGGTCGCCGTGCGTCTCACCTCCGTGTGCGCGGATGGTCGCGGTCGCCGCATATCCCACCAGCGGCCCGAGCTCCGGGAAGATGCACCGGATGTCCATTGACATGTAGCCCTCGTCCCGCGGTCGGATCGCGAAGGTCTCGATGGCATTGCTCAAGGTGGGCGAGTCGAAGGCCTTGAGCGCCTCCAGCACGGATGGATCAAGCTCGGCGGGCGTCACCGCCTGAGCCGAGCGCCTAGCCTGACTCCGTTGACCACGTTGACCGGCTCCTCGCCGTCCAGCACCCGGGTCAGGTTGTCGCGCACCATTTCCACCGCCCGCGCCTCCGCCTCCACTGTGAAGCCGGCCACGTGGGGTGAGAAGAAGACGTTCTCCATTCGACGAAGCGGGTTGTCGGCCGGAGTCGGCTCCTGTTCGAAGACGTCCAGCCCTGCGCCGCCCAGGTGGCCCGACTCCAGGGCGGCGATGAGTGCCTTCTCGTCGACCACCGGCCCGCGCGACGCATTGACCAGGAATGCACCCTTCCGCATGCGCTTGAGCGCCGCCGCGTCGATGAGCGGATGGGTCGTCTTGTCCAGCGGCACATGCACGCAGACCACGTCGGCAAGCTGCAGCAGGTCGACAAATGGGACTCGCTCCACGCCGGAGAAACTTCTCTCCACGATATCCGCATAGACCACGTGAGAACCGAAGGCGAGCAGTCGGGTGGCAAGCGCGGAGCCGACGTTTCCGAGTCCAACGATGCCGATCGTCAGCGCGCCGAGCTCGTGGTTCAGCATCTCAGGTTTGGGCCAGCCGCCTTCTCGCATGCGCCGATCGCCCCAGGATCCCCGGCGGACGAGGTTCAGGATCGCCATGACAGTCCAGTCGGCGACGCCGTCCCGGTTGTAGCCGGCGGAGTTGGCGACCGCGATGTCGAAGTCGGCGGCCGCACGGTGGTCGATGACGTCGAAACCCACGGCGGGCATCTGGATCAGCAGGCACCGGCGCATCTGCTCCAGGACCTCGCGCGGCAGGCGGTGTTTGTGTCGCTTGTCGGCGATGACCAGATCAGCCGTCGAGCACTCCCGGAGCACCGCCTCGGGCGCGGGCGGATCGGGAACAGTCGCCACGTCCACGGCATGATGGCCGGCGAAGAGACCTTCGACCTGCTCTTTCGAATAAGGAGACAAGCAGACGATGCGGGCGGGCACCGGGCGTCAGGCTATCACCAACAGGGTACCCTCGCGGCCAGAAAATCTTGGAGGAGATGAGCATGGGTTCGATGGGCAAGGTTGCCCTCGTCACGGGGGGCGGCAGTGGGATCGGAAGGGCGGTTGCTCTTGCCCTTGCGGCAGAAGGTTATGCAGTCGTTGTGGCCGGCCGGCGGAAAGAGCCGCTGGAGGCCACAGCCGCTGTGGGATCGGAACGGGGCGCCCGAATGCTGGCGGTTCCGACGGACGTCGCCAACCCACAGTCGGTCAGGGCTCTTTTCGCCCGGACCGTCGAGGCTTTTGGACGGTTGGATCTCCTTTTCAACAATGCCGGCTCTGGAGCTCCACCAGTGCCGCTCGAAGACCTCACATATGAAGTTTGGAGCTCGGTCGTCGGCGCCAATCTCACCGGCGCGTTTCTCTGTACCCAGGAGGCGATCAAGATCATGAAGAGCCAGGACCCTCGTGGTGGACGGATAGTCAACAACGGCTCCATATCCGCCCACGCTCCGAGGCCGAACTCCGCTCCGTACACGGCGACGAAGCACGCGATCACGGGCTTGACCAAGTCAACATCCCTCGATGGCCGCAAGTACGACATCGCGTGCGGCCAGATCGATATCGGCAACGCGGCCACAGAGATGACGGAGCCCATGGTCAAGGGCGTCATGCAGGCGAACGGCGATCTCGAGGTCGAGCCACGCATCGATGTCCAGCATGTGGCGCGCGCAGTCGTGTACATGGCGGGCCTCCCGCTGGATGCCAACGTTCAGTCCATGACCGTGATGGCGACGAAGATGCCGTTCATCGGTCGGGGATAACCAAGAGAAAGTCCGGGCGCCGCTCGTTTGTATACTCGGGACGCCTTGCGGATTGTCGATGTGCGCACCGATACACTCACCATGCCGAGTCCCGACATGCGACGCGCGATGGCCAATGCCGAGCTCGGTGACGATGTCTTCGGGGAGGACCCGACGGTGAACCGCCTCCAGGACGTGGCCGTCGAGATGTTCGACAAGGAAGCGGCGCTCTTCGTCAGCAGCGGCACGATGGGCAACCTTTTAGGACTTCTGGTCAACGCGCGCTCTGGCGAAGAGGTGATCGCTGACGCGGATGCTCACGTCTTTCTAGCTGAGGCGGCCGGAGCTGCTGCCCTGGGGGGAATCCAGATCATGCCAGTCGGGACTGAGCGTGGAATCATGGAGCCGGAGCAAGTTGCCCAGGCGATTCGCCCCGACGATCAACACTATCCGCGGACGGCTGCAGTGACGTTCGAAAACACCCACAATCGGCACGGCGGCATCGCCTGGCCGTTGATCGCCCTCCAGGCCGCTTCTCAACAGGCTCGAGACAGTGGAATCGCCGTGCACATCGACGGCGCTCGAATTTTCAATGCCGCCGTCGCCGTCAGGGCGAATGTCAAGGATCTCGCGGCCTGCGGCGACACATTGACCTTCTGCCTTTCAAAGGGCCTTGGCGCCCCCGCTGGAAGCATTCTGGTCGGGCCTCACGAGAAAATTGCCGAGGCCAGGCGATGGCGAAAGATGCTCGGGGGTGGGATGCGCGAGATCGGAATGCTCGCTGCAGCCGGTCTATATGCCCTCGATCACATGGTGGACCGCCTGGCTGAGGACCATGCCAACGCCAGGACCCTGGCAGAGGGCCTGGCGGAGATCAAGGGCATCAAACTCGACCTCTGGCGAGTCCAAACCAACCTCGTCATCTTCGAGATCGACGGGATTTCAGTGGCAGCCTTCCTTGACGAATGCAAGAAGCGCGGACTCTCGGCGGATGCAAACGGCCGGAACCGGGTACGGTTCGTCACCCGCTACGGGATCGACGCAGAGGATGTTCAATTTGCCCTGAAGGTGGTCTCGGAGGTAATGGGCGCAGCCTGACCGATGACCCGACCGCCGAGACTCATTACCGAGCTGGTGGGCACCTTCATTTTTCTTTCGGTGATCGCGCTCTCTGGTCCGGCCGGTCCACTGGCTCCGCTGGCGATCGGCACAGCCCTGATGGCAATGGTCTACATGGGAGGCCATATCTCGGGCGCTCACTACAACCCGGCTGTCTCATTCGGAGCCTTTCTGAGCCGGAAGCTCGGCGCTGTGGACATGGCTGGGTACTGGGTGGCCCAACTGGTCGGTGCCGCCCTCGCGTTCACGTTCGGCTATTTGGCGAGCAACCACACTCCTGGGATCCACCCGGGACCAAGGGTCCAGGTCTACCAGGCGCTCGCGGTTGAGATCGTTTTCAGTGCCGCACTGGTGCTCGTAGTGCTCGCTGTTGCGGCGAGCAGGGCGACCCAAGGCAATTCCTTCTACGGCCTGGCGATTGGTTTCACCATCATGGCCGCAGTCTTTACCGGAGGGCCGATCTCCGGAGGTGCCTTCAATCCGGCCGTCGGCTTTGGCGCCACCCTGGGCTCGGCCTGGTTCGGCAGTGGCGGCTGGTCGGACTTCTGGATCTACGTCGTCGGTCCGTTCATCGGGGCAGCGATCGGAGCCGGCATCCACCGCCTGCTGGTCGGCGGCGAGGAAGCACGATGATGAAATCGCTTACAGGCTCACTCGCGGGTCGAGCAGCGGATAGAGCAGGTCGACGATGAGGTTGGCGATCCCGATCAGAAGCACGTAGTAGAAGAACACGCCGACGGCGGTCGTGTAGTTGCGGCTGAGGATTGACTGAATCAGTTCGTGGCCCAGTCCCGGAACCGCGAAAAACTGCTCGATCACCATCGAGCCTGTGATCAGCGCTGTCACAACCGGCCCCACGATTGTCAAGACGATGATGGCGGCGTTCCGAAGGACGTGGACCTGGATGACCTGCTCCTCAGCCAACCCCTTGGCGCGTGCAGTGGTCGCGTAGTCTCGCCGCAATTCTTCAAGAATGCTGCCGCGGGTGTGACGAGCGACGTACCCGGCGAACGGGGCGCCTAGCGCGAATGCCGGCATCAGTATCTGCGCGCCCTGGCAGCATGGGTTGGGGTCGTAGAAGATGAGGCCCCCGGTCAGATTGAACAGTACGGTGACACCAAAGAAGACCAGGAGAAACGCCCATACGAAATTCGGCACAGAGTAAACAGCGAGGGCAAGACTGATCAGAATCCGGTCGGTCGCGCTGTTCGCCTTCCGAGCGGACGTCATACCAATTGCTATACCCAGAGCGATTGCGATCACGGCGGCCACAAAGCCGATCTTGCCGCTCAGAACCGCTTCGGGTTGCAAGGTTCGGGCGAGATCGCCGTTCAGGATTCGCGCCATCAAGCGGACGTACTGAACCGGCAGCGGCAAATCCAGACCGAGGCGATGCATCCCTTGCTCGTACTGAAGTGGGGTCTGGTGGCCTTCGCGAGCCACTGGATCGCCCGGAAGAAAGTGAAGCGCCGAGAAAATCACCAGTGAGCCGATCATGGCGCTGGTCGGCACGAGCACGAGCCGCCCAGCCAGTCGCCACGCAAATCTGGTCACCGAGGAATGATGCGCCCACAATTCTTGGCGTACTTCTGCAAGCCATCGCTAAAGCGGATCGATTTCGTAGCGGATGATGCAGGTGATCGTCGGTGGTGCCCTCCTCATCGCACCGGCGGAGCCGAGCTCAGCGGAAGGCTCGTCGCGCTTCTTCGATCGCTTGGTCCATGGCCGCCGCGGGTTCGGGGATGGCATTGCCGTGACCAATGGCGAGGAGCGACGGGTTTAGCTCTCGCAGTGAGCTTGCCGACGCCAGCGCCGTCTTTTTGTTCCAGGTCGCCATGGCCGGGAACGGAAACAGCGGTTTCAGGACGCCCGACACTGCGATTCCACCGCGGGTTTGAAAGGCGTCGCCGGCGAGCAGGCTTCGGTCGCGCACGTCGAAAAAGGCCACGTGACCAGGGGTATGTCCGGGCGACGCGACCACCTCGAGCGAGCCGACGCGGTCGCCTGGCTTGAGAAGCCGATCGGGTTTCCAGTCGACCTTGACGAAGTAGCCCTTGACCGCTGTCTGCGGCTCGGTCTCGAGCAGCGTCTTGTCCCCAGCCAGGATGCGAGAATCGCGCTCCCCGATGGACACCTCGACACCGGGGAAGCGCAGGCGCACGCCGGCCACACCGCCCACGTGGTCACCATGGGCGTGCGTCAACACGACCCGGCGGAGCTCCTTCCCAACCTCCTTGACAATCAAGGCGACGTCGTCTGCCGGCGAGGACGTGGTGCTGTCGACCAGCGTGAGCCCATCGTCCTCCTGCACGAGGTAGCAGTTCATCGGGAACAAGGCCGCATACCTGGTGAGCTGGGCCAGGTTGGCGCCATGGCGCGTTATCTTCAACTGGTTCTCCTCGTCCAGGGGAGCCGATCAGGGCCCATGGGAGCCAAATGATGACAAGTCCACACATCGCACTCCTGACCCGTGAATACCCGCCCGAGGTCTACGGCGGCGCCGGCACCGCCGTCGAATACCTCACGCGCGAGCTTCGCCACCTGGCCGAGGTCTCGGTCGAATGCTGGGGAGCGCCGCGGACCGAGCCCGGCGTGACCAGCCACCAGCCGTGGAGCGCGTTGTCGGAGCCAAAGCCAGAGTCGGCCACGCTTCAGGCGATGTCGATCAACCTGGCGATGGCGGCGGCGGTCAAGGGCGCCGATCTCGTCCACAGCCACACCTGGTACGCGAACTTCGGCGGTCATCTCGCCAAGCTCATGTGGTCGATTCCTCACGTCATGACCATCCACAGCCTCGAGCCCCTCAGACCCTGGAAAGCCGAGCAGCTCGGAGGTGGTTACGCCCTGTCCACGTTTTGCGAGCGAACTGGGATCGAGAGCGCGGATGCTGTGATCGCGGTCTCGCGCGGGGTTCGCCAGGATGTGCTGGATTGTTATCCCGATGTCAACGCAGACCGTGTCCAGGTGATTCACAACGGGATCGACCCCGAGATCTACCGGCCCCAACCGTCGCCAGAGACTCTGACGCGCTTTGGCATAGATCCGACCCGACCATTTGTGCTGTTCAACGGCCGGATCACGAGGCAGAAGGGCCTGGCATTGCTTCTCGCCGCGGCCCTCAAACTCGATCCGCAGTATCAGCTTGTGCTCGTGGCCAGCAGTCCGGATACGCCGGAAATCGCGGCTGAAGTGGCCGCCCTTGCCGGCCGGGTCGCGGCCGAGCGAGGCAACTTGATCTGGATCGACCACTTCATCTCACGAGAGGACCTGATCCATCTTCACTCGGACGCTGCGGTGTTCGTCTGCCCGTCGATATATGAGCCCTTTGGCCTTGTGATCCTGGAAGCGATGGCGTGCGAGACGCCAGTCGTCGCGTCGCGAGTCGGCGGAATCCCGGAGATCGTGGTCGAGGGTGAGACGGGTTTTTTGGTGGATTACGATCCCGCGGACCCCGACGGGTTTACCAGTGCGCTGGCCGACCGCATCGAGAAGCTTCTGAGAGATCCGACCCTGTCCGCAAGGATGGCCAAGGCCGGACGCGAGCGGGTCGTTCACCACTTTGGCTGGCCGGCCATCGCAGCCAAGACCTTCGAGCTTTACGAGACGCTCTTGTCTTGAGCGACATGGGGCTTAGGCCTGCTCGGACTCCCAAATAGCTCGCGACTCGGCGACGACTGAATCGACGGCGTCGATGAATCCCTGAATGTCCTCCTCGTTCATCGGCGTCGACAGGGCTCCCATCGCGCGGGGTGCCATCAGGACTCCGTGGTTCACCAGCCCCAGGAAGAAATCGCGCGTCATCTTCTTGTTCGACGCGGCCATGGTCCGGTAGTCGACGACGGGTGTCTCTGTGAAGTGGATGGCGAAGAGCGATCCGACACCGTTGACCTGCGCACGCACACCGTGGGAAGCGAACACCTCCGACAGCTGCTCGCTGACACGAGCGCCCTGCCGGTTGAGCTCTACGTACACATCGGGTGTGAGCTCGGTCATCGCGGCAAGACCGGCGGCCATTCCGAGCGGGTTGCCGTTGTAAGTCCCACCCTGGGCGACGTTTTGCTTTCTCCGAGGGTCCAGCAGCTCCATCACGTCGGCGCGGCCGCCGAAGGCCGCGACGGGCAGGCCGCCTCCGATGATCTTGCCCAGGGTGGTGAGATCTGGCGTGACGCCATAAAGCTGCTGGGCTCCGCCGCGAGCGACGCGGAATGAGATCACCTCGTCGAAGATCAGCAGGATGGCGAGCTCTTTGGTCACGCTCCTGAGGCGCTGCAGGAATTCCACTGTGGCCGCAATCACTCCGCCGGCGCCGATGATCGGCTCCAGGATCACGGCAGCCAGCTGCCGGCCCTCGCGCCGGATGATGGCTTCGGCTGCGTCCGGGTTGTTGAAAGGCAGCACGACTGTCTGTTCCAGAGCCCAGTCGGGCGTACCGATCGAATCGGGCCGGGCGATGGGAGCGTCCGGCGGGCCGGCCTCGGACACGTCGGGGTGAGTGCTCACCTCGGCGTAGTCATGAGTACCGTGGTATCCGCCTTCGATACGTGCGATCTTCTGGCGGCCGGTAAACGCTCGCGCGAGCCGCATGGCAAACATGGTCGCCTCGGTCCCGGAGTTGCAGAACCGGACCATGTCGAGGCTGGGCACCCGTTCGCAAAGAAGGGCAGCGAGCTGGACCTCCACAGGGTTGGCGGCGGCGAACCCGGTGCCGCGCGCAGCTTGCTTGCGAATCGCCTCCACCACCTTGGGGTGGGCATGGCCGAGGATCATCGCGGTGTAATTGCCGAGCATGTCCAGACGCTCGGTGCCGTCGGCATCCCAGATCCGGCAGCCCTCGCCGCGGGTGATGTAGAGCGGGTACGGGTCGAAATAAGTTGTTGTGCGGGTGGTGCCTCCAGGCATGACTGCGACAGCGGTGTCGTGCAGCGCGCGAGACCCGGGCGTCTGGCGGCGGTAGGTCGTCTCCGGATCAACCATCAGCGGCGAGGCTACAACAACTGCGAGCGGGCGGCGGATACCGGACATTGCGGTCTCATGGCACCTGGGGCCCGCGGATTCCGGACGAACCGGTCCGCGGGCGATCCAGATGCTGGGGGGATTGGTCTATCTTGGCGGGAACTGTGAGTTGGGGACGGGAGCGACGAGATTTGCGGTCGGAGCCAGGTTCGTGAACCCGATGACCGCGCAGTTGATGTCGATGCCGACGCTCCCATAGGGGGCGCCGCCGGGGCCGGTGAGAAGGTCAGGGCGAGTGGCGGCAAGGTTGAACACCACGTTCTCGTCGATCTGACGCTTGTCGAGACCCTCATCGATCGCCTTCTGCGTCCACTGCCCGAGCTGCGCGTCCCAGAGCGGGCTGTACGCATCCGCGTGCCGTGGATCCTTCAAGGTTGGAAAATCGCCGAATACGTTCAGCAGGTCGCCGCCGTTGCGAAGCCCGTTGATCAATGCGGTGTTGGCGGCCGAGGCGTCCTCGGCGGCGTGACCGTCAAGAACGATGTGCTGGAAGCCTTGCGACTGCGGGTTGTCAGCTCCGGTTTGGCCATTGATGAAGCCGAACAGTCGCTCGCGGGACGAGCCAAGGAAGTCGTCGCCACCGTTGTATGCGGCGTTGGCCAGCGCAGGTACGTAGGTCGACCGCTCCAGGACCGACGCCAGCGGGTCGCCGGCCTCGGTGCTCAGGTACAGGATCGGCTGGCCGGCGTCGAAGCCCTTCACCAGCAGAAGGTCAACCCAAGATTCGAGGAACTGGCCGGGCGGTGACGCGGGAGCAATGTGAATCCCGAGCACCCGGTCTCCCGTGTTGGTGTGGGTCGTCACGTCAAACGGTCCGTCCCCGGTGGCGACGATCGGCGCGTTGTAGACAACCGCGCTGGCGTCGATCCGAATGAACGGGCTGTATCCGGGGCCTGCCACCGCGCCGGGCGAGAAACTCGCCGGCGGGAAGCCGTTCGGCCCTGGTACGAACGTGCGTGTCGGGCTGAAGTCAGGCTCGCCCAGGAAGTGGACGACCGCCGGGCCGAACTTGTTTGCGTCGGCCGAGGGCGAATCCAGGGTGACCGTCTGCACACAGGCGGCACACGAGATCGCGATATTGGCGAGCTTGGGGGCGTAGTTCAGGCCGCTGTTCTTGGCCAGCCCGGCGTCAGATGCCTCGGTCAGGATGAACCAGACCGTTTGGCCGTTGGCCGTCCCCTTGTACAGGGGCAGGCGAACCGTATCTTGAGTCAGGTCGACCTGGAGTGCGCTTTCGAGCACCAGGTTGTTTCGCGGCAGCAGGCCGGAGAGCTGCCCCAGACCATTGGCCGCGCTGGGCTTGTCGTCTGCCTTGGCCGGCGAGGGCCCGTGCCAGGCGATGGCCAGCAGGAGCACGGCAAGCGCAAGGAAAATCGAGGTCAGCAGCAACGTACTGCCCCTGAGCGTCATCGAAGTCACCCGCATGTCTGGGTCCTCCGTGGACGCCCGAGCCGACGAACACCATGGTTTTGCATCTACACACTCCTTTGTCGTGACCCGTCGATGACGGTGTCGGATGGAGGTGTAGTCCCCGGCTCGCGCCGGACGTTACAGCCCTGTCCGGGAGTCTCTCCAGCGGCGGAATGCGCCCAAGAGTGAGTCGACGGTTTCCGGCTCGAGCGATTTGGGGGTCAGTCTCCCCGTGAGCCGAACCAGGGCCCTCATCTGCTCGAGATACTCCTGGCACGCCGGGCAGGTGGCCAGATGCGCCTCGAAACGCGTGCAGTCGGGATCGGGGAGCGTTCCCTCCAGGTAGTCGGTGATCACATCGACCAGCTCTTGGCATGCCATCTCTCGGGGAGTGTCATCGTTCATGGTGCGTTCCCATCAGTATCGAAGCTTGCTGTTGCGTTACGCATTTTCGGCGAAATACGCCTCCATAGCTCCGCGCAGGCGGCTGCGGCCGCGGTGCAAGAGCACGCGCTGATTGGCCTCGCTCAACCCAAGCACGTCGCAAACTTCGGCCGCGGGCCACCCATGCACGTCGCGAAGAGCGACCACGACGCGCTGCGCTGGTGGCAAGCGATCCAACTCCCGCCGCAGGACTCCCATCATCTCGCGGCCAACGACAGCGTCCTCGGCCGACGCAGACCAAGCCTCGAGGGGACTTGCCCAATGACCGGGGTGCGTGGGGTGAGCCGCAGGGAGGAATCGCGCAGGGTCGACGGCGGGCTGGTTGGGCTCCCTTGGATCTTCCAGCTCGGAGAAGTTGATCGTTCGCCTTTCGCGGATTGCTCGCGTCTTGGCACGGTTCGTCAGGATCTTGAAGATCCAGGTCTTGACGCTCGAGCGTCCCTCGAAGCGAGTGATCCCCGTCAGGACGGCGAGCCAGGTCTCTTGAACCACCTCTTCCGCCACCGCATCGGTTGAGACGAAGGCCAAGGCGAGCCGTTTGAGAGATGCGCTGTGTGTGTTGACCAGGCAAACGAAAGTAGCCTCGTCGCCGCTTCGCAAGCGCTCGATGAGGTCCGCCTCCGGAGAGCGCGTATTCGTCGTAGGCCCCATGCATGATTCGTAACCGTCGGAGGTTACGCGTTACATGCGGAATGTCTCGGGTTCTGACGCGATTGGAGTGGGCATGCGAAAGGTGAGCGAGCTCGAGTCGTTCAGGGCGGCGAAGAACGACTTCTATGCAGAGGACGATCGTGCGCCCCTGACACCCGAACAGCAGCGTGGCTTCAAGGGGCTGGCCTATTTTCCGCAGAACAAGGCTCTCATCATTGAGGCCAGAATTGACCGCCAGGTCCAGCCCGGCATCGTCCGCATGGAGACCACCAAGGGTGAGCAGCAGGAATACCGGCGTTACGGCCTGGTGCGTTTTGAGGTTGAGGGCCGGCCCGCGCAGGTGACCCTGTACGCCACCGAGAGGTCACACAACCTGTTCCTGCCGTTCCGGGACGCAACCTCAGGGAAGGAAACGTATGGAGCGGGGCGGTATCTCGACCTGCACGTTCATGGCGACGAGGTCCTGGTCGATTTCAACTACGCATACAACCCGAACTGCGCGTACAACCCGGACTGGAGCTGCCCTTTGCCGCCCGCGGAGAACTGGTTACAGGTTCCAATCCGCGCGGGCGAGATGGCGTTTCCGGATCACGCATCTGGCCCAGAACATACTCACCAGCGCGCTGGAGACTCGGGCCGCTCCAGAGCCTGACGACGGATCAGACGAGGAAGCGACCGTTCTCCATGATGGCCCTGCCGTCCACTGCGACGGTGGCGTGCGAAGCCAGCACGTCGACGTGCGAAGGGCAGTCCCAGTCAGCGCCGGTCTCGAAGCCGTACGGGTTCCCAAAGGCGATATGCACGCCCGGAAATTTCTCGTCCTGAAGAAAATTCCCGACGATCCGAGCGAGGCCGACGTTGGTGCCGATCGCAAATTCGCCAGCCCGGTTGGAGTTGGGGTGCTGGGCCATGTACTCGCGGATGTCGGCTGATAGCTGATCGTCCGGCGTTTCCACGGAGACCAGTCGACCGCCTTTGACAACCAGGCGCATCGGCGGTGACAGCAAGCCGTACTTCTCGGTGAACCAGTCTCCCATCTCTTCGGCGGCGATCAGGCCGTCCACCAGATTGCGGGCACGTGAATGTCTCACCCTCGGGCAGGTTGCCCCAACGGCCTTGCTCCCAATAGCGTCCATCGCACGGAATCCACTTGACAGTCGGTGAAAACGTCGCCACCACCTCGGTGCCCAGCGAGGTGGTGACGGAAATCTTCTGGGCTTGCCGGACGATTTCATAGATCTGCCTGGTGACGCGATAGATCTCCTCGTAATCGGCGGCCATGCCGTCCTGCATCAGCAGGTCGTCGATCCCAATCATGTGCCCGTGCCTGCAGTGCAGCTGCTGCGTGAGCAGTTCCCGCATAGGCATGCGGAAGGCGAGCTCTCCTTTCTGACCGGTGCCGATGAAATATGACGCCGTCGGCGCGAAGCGAAGGATGTCGTCTGCCATCGACCTGGGGAAGGAGGTCGCCGGCCGCGAGACGTGATCCTCCATCGTCCAGGTTCGGACGGTGGCGCCGGCCGCCTGCGCTTCCTCCTCGATGGCTTCGGCGATGTGCTGTCGCGGGCGATCGCGGATGATTCAGACACGGTCCAGAGGCCCGATGTTCAGGCAAGTACGAACGGCGTTTCGAGCCCCTGCAGCGAACTCCTGTCGCATTTCTCTCGAGAAGACTAGTTGGGCGTGTGAGCGCCGAGGAACTCCGCCACACGGAGCAGAGTTTGGCCACGATGTTCATCCCCACCCCACGGGCTGAGGAGCACCGAATCGGGCGCCAGGGCCACGATCTCTTCCGCTACCGCACGGGGGTGGAAGTCGTCGCCCCCAGGCATCACCATGAGCGGAATCTGGCTGGAGCGGACGAAGTCTCGGTCGACGCTGAAGACAAAGTCACCGCCGAACATGCGGTTACGGAAGGAAGTTTCGACCCTGTCGTCCACCTCCGGATGGGTGCTGCGCATCTCATCTGCCCACTCGTCGAACATCGCGTAGAACTTCGGCCGGTTCTCCGCAGTGAGGCCAATTGGATTCTGGAGCACCGCGGCGGTGACGCGATCTGAGGCCGCCTCGCATAGCCCAAGCGCGTACGAGCTGCCGATGCATCCACCCATCACGTGGAAGCGCTCTCCGCCGAGGTGGTCCATCAGGGCGAGCTGATCCTCCAGGTAGACCTGCCATCCGTCATCGGAGGTGATGGGCGCCACTGAGGCGCCGGCGTTGCGCTGATCCATCGCGATCACCTGAAAGCGGTCGCTCAGCTCATCCAATGGGTTGATCCATGGCGGCCGGGGCTTGCCCGTCTGCTGCGCCCACATGCTCGCCACCGACCGCATCCCGCCAGGCGCCAGCAGCAGCAAAGGGTGGCCGGAGCCACGGACCTCGTAGTTGATGGTGACCGATCCGCGCTTGAAAACAGGCATCCAAATCCTATTGAACCAGTTCGGGAGTCGAGAAGGCCGGCGCATTGCCGGCCCTCTCATCCCAGCCGCTACGCCGCAATCTCGGCTTTGGCGATCGGAGCGACGGCGGCAGGTGTTTGGCGGTGTCGGACGGCAACGAGCGCGGTCACGAAACCGGCTATCGCTATGAAGCCGGCGACCTCGAAGGCCGAGCTGAAGCCGGCGGTAAGGGCGCGATTCACGGCCGCGTGGGTGAATGGAGCTGTCGCGAGCTGACTCCTGGTCACTGTGGTGGCGATGGTGCCCATGATCGCGATTCCGAGCGAGCCCCCGAGCTGGCGACCGACGTTCAGGAGGGCAGAGGCCAAACCGGATTCGTTCGGCTGGACTCCAGAGATGGCGGTGGCACTGGTGGATACGAACGCCATTCCCAGGCCGATCGCAAGCACCACCAGCGGCCCGAGTACGTCCGTGAAGTAGTTCGCGTGCACCGTCACTGCTGACAGCCAGAACAAGCCGGTCGCAG
>DASWGF010000365.1:0-2452 GCA_036393875.1 Candidatus Dormiibacterota bacterium | reverse complement strand
TCCATGTCGACCGTGAGCAGGTAGTTGCAGCCCTCGGTCGGCTCGCCGTTGGAGGACGATTCGACGAAGTACTCGCCATCCACGCGCTTGCCCATGAGCCGGCCCTGCATGTCGGTGAAGGCGACGATCACGGTGTCGATGTCGCCCTTCTTGACGGAGGCGGTCAGCTCTTCCTTGGTCAGCAAGCCGTCACCGTGGGGTTTTCTTGTCGCGGCCCCGAGCCCGCGCAACAAAGCGCTCGAAGAGCGCCCGCGCCCAGGGCAAGTCGGTGGTGAGCTCCTCCGGATGACACTGCACAGCAACGATAAGCCCGTCGTTCGACTCGACGCCTTCGACTGTGCCGTCCTCGCCGGATGCGGTTTGCTGGAGCCCGTCAGCCAGGTCCTTGATCGCCTGGTGGTGCAGGCTGTTGACCCGGATCTTGTGCTCACCGGCTGCTCGCCCCAGCTCAGACGAAGGATTGACCTCGATCGTGTGCGCGAGGTGACTGCGTCCAAGCGCGCGCACCTCGTGGCCCTCCAGGTGCTGAACCAAAGAGCCGCCCATGGCGACGTTGATTACCTGCTGCCCACGGCAGATGCCCAGCACCGGGAGCGCGCGCTCCCGCGCCTGGCGAAAAAGCGACAGCTCGGTCTCATCCAGCTCCCGGTCGGTCTCCCCGATCTTTTCGTCTCTCCGCTCTCCGTAAAAGGACGGATCGACGTCCCAGCCGCCTGGAAGGAGCAGCCCGTCGAGGTCCGGGAGCGTTTTGGTCCCAGGCAGCAGGTCCACGGGCTCGGCGCCCGCGGCCATGACCGCCCGGCGGTAGGGCCCGAAATACTCCAGGCCCCGCCGCGGGTGGACCGTGATCCCGATCTTGGGCCGTTGGTTACGCGCCGACCGCCTCAAGCTCGGCCTCGATCTTCGCGAGCTCCTCGGCTGACCCCTGCACCTTTGGACCTTTGAACCAATTTTTCGCCGATAGGAACCAGTAGCCTCCGGAATAGAGCAACACTACCGCCACGGCGAGGATGGCGTAGTTGAAGGTCGTCGGGGTGTTCCCCGGCGCAAGCTGCGGAAGCACGAACAGGATGGCAATGAAGGCGATCCAGATCACCGCGATCCATCCGATCACGTAGCTCCACCGCCCGAGGTGCCATGGACCGCGCTGGAACCGCTCGCCTGCCAGTAGTCGGAGCAAGATTGGGATCCCATACGCGATGTAGAGCCCGATCACGGCGATCGAGGTGACAGCGGCATACGCCACCGGGTTCCACAAGTACGGGAGGCCGAGGATGAAAGCGCCGACGGCGGCGAACCAGATGGAATTGGTCGGGGTGCGCGTGCGCGGATTGATCTTGTGCCAGAACTGGGAGCCGGGCACCGCGCCGTCACGCGAGAAGGCGTAGATCATCCGCGAATTGGCGGTCACGGACGACATGCCGCAGTAGAACTGCGCCCCGACGACGATGAAGAGCAGGAAGGTGCCGAGGTTCTTGCCGACCGCGTCGACGAAGATCTGCGCGGGAGGTACTACGGCCGCCGCCTCCGCGGTGTAGTTCTGGATCGCTGAGGTGACACCGATGAGAAGCAGCCACCCGGCAAGAAGCGAGACGACGATCGACCACACGATCCCGCGCGGTCCGCCAATGGCGGCGTTGTGCGTTTCCTCAGTCATATGCGCGGACGCGTCGTAGCCCGTGAACGTGTACTGGGCCAGAAGGAGGCCGATGAGGAAAACGTAAATGGGTGCGCCGGCGAAGCTGAAACCGGTGTTGTTGACGAAGTTGGTGAAGATGAACGAGGCCGACTGGTGGTGCGACGGGATGAAGAAGAGGGCGCCCACGATGATGACGACGCCGACCAGGTGCCACCAGACCGAGATGTCGTTGAGGATGGCCACCAAACGGATGCCGAAAGTGTTGAGCAGGCCGTGGGCGAAGAGGATGACCGCATAGACCGCAATGATGTGTGGCGGGTCCAGCGTGTAGTTGAAGAGCTGGTTGAACAGGGCCGACATGAAGAAGGCTCCGCCGAAGTCGATGCCGGCGGTGACACCGACCTGGCCGAGCAGGTTGAACCAGCCTGTGAACCAGCTCCAGGCGGCGCCGTTCTTCCCGCCCAGCTTGGCCGCCCAGTAATACAGGCCGCCGGCGGTTGGATAGGTCGAGGCGACCTCCGCCATGGACAGGCCGACGAGGGTCACGAAGATTCCGACCACCGGCCAGCCGATGTTCATGATGATCGGGCCGCCGGTATTCATTCCATATGCGTAGAGGGTGAGACAGCCCGAAAGGATCGAAATGATGGTGAATGACACCGCGAAATTGGAGAAGGTGCTCATCCGCCGCGCGAGCTCCTGCGCGTAGCCCATGCGATGGAGCTGCTCGACGTCGGATTCTTTGGCCTGGACACTCATGCAGGAGCCCTCCCTTTCACGCCGCCAGCAATTGGCCCCCAACCGGGCTTGCGG
>DASWGF010000364.1:0-3428 GCA_036393875.1 Candidatus Dormiibacterota bacterium | reverse complement strand
CGGTCGAGCCGAGGACATCCGGCCAGCCCGACATCGCGGCCATCTGCGGTTCCATCAGGAGCCGGCGGCCGGCGGCCGCGCAGCCGGCGGCGAGGCCGGCCACCCGCTCCCGGTTCATGCCGTAGCAGTTGACGATGACCAGGCCCGGCGCGTCGACCAGCGCCCCGCCCAGCTCGGCGATGGCGTCCGCTTCACTGAGCGGAGAGGGGGCGCCTTCGATCGAGACGGAGCCCAGCGAGACGCCCTCCTGGATCAGCAGGTCGACGCCTCGCGCCGCATCCGCGAAGGCCTCGGTCAGCTCCGGGCGGAGGCCGTGCCAGCGGTGGTCGCCTGTGAAGGCGAAGCTGGCCTCGGGGGTCTCGATGAGGAAGCCGGTGGCGCCGGGCAGGTCGTGGTCAACGGCGAAAAAGCGGACCCGGATCGGACCGACGGCAATGGTTTCGCCGTCCGCGACGCCCGATCCTGTTGGGTGCCGCCATGGCAGGTAGCCGCAGCTGTCGGCCGCCGCCCGGACCGGCTCCATGGCGGCGGGGTAGTACAGCGGCACGCCCGGGCCGAGCAGCGGAATCAGCCCTGTGTGGTCCAGGTGCATGTGGGTGATGAAGAGGTGGGTGCGGCCGTCCCAGGCGTCGCCGGCGTAGACGCCCTCGAGCGCGGGCGCGGCGCCGGCCGCCAACAGGTCGGCCAGCTCGCGGCCGTGCCGCGGCTCGAGGCCGAGAGAAAACAGCGTCCGGCCGGGGGCGTGTTCGCGCCCGAAGTCGAACAGGCAGCGCGCGTCGCCGTGCTCGACCAGAAACTTGAGCCCGGTCGGGTTACCGGTGTGGAGGAAGGTGAGCAGCGTGCTTGCGGCGCTCATGGCGAACCGACGATCATAGACCGCGGTGGCGACCCAGAGGTCGGCCGAGCTTCCCCGGCGAGCCCGGACCATCCGCGCCGACCGCCGCCGGCGCGATCGCGCCGATGCCCTCTCCGGCTACCTCCTGATCTCGCCGGCCATGGCGCTTTTGATCGTCTTCATACTCATCCCCGCGCTCTGGATCTTCTGGCTTTCGTTCCAGCGCTGGGACCTGATCAGCGGCACCAGCGATTACATCGGTACCGCCAACTTCGAGCGCCTGCTGCTCCGCGACGACGTGTTCCGGAAGGCGGTCTGGCAGACCGTCTACTTCGTCGCCGGCACTGTCCCGGTGAGCATGGCACTGGGGCTCTTCCTGGCGGTCTTGCTCAACCGGGCAATGCCTTTACGCGACTTCCTGCGCACAGTGATCTTCACCCCCTACGTGATGCCGATCGTCTCGACCGCGCTGATCTTCAGCTTCATTTACCACCCCGACGTCGGCGTCCTCAATGCCGCCTTCAGCGCGTTCGGGTTACCCAAGATCGATTGGCTCGACTCGCCGCAGGCGATCATGCCGGCGATCATCCTCTACAGCATCTGGCAGCACACGGGCTACAACACGGTCATCTTCCTGGCCGGCCTCTCCAACCTCCCACCCGAGCTGGACGAGGCCGCACGGGTCGATGGCGCCCGAGCCTGGACCCGCTTCTGGGAGGTGACATGGCCGCTGCTCAGCCCGACCACCTACTTCGTGCTGCTGATCAACGTCGTGGCCTCCTTCAAGGTGGTCCAGCCGATCCTGATCTTCGCGGGTGGGGTGGGCGGCGCGACCTCCGGCGGGGGTGGCCCCGATAAAGCCGCGGAGACGATCGGCTATTACCTCTACGTGCAGGCCTTCTCTTTCTTCCACGCGGGCTATGCGGCGGCGATCTCGGTCGTGCTCTTCCTGATCATCCTCGCGATCACCGCGCTCCAGGTT
The DNA here is from genome assembly GCA_036393875.1 of Candidatus Dormiibacterota bacterium. GTDB lineage: Bacteria > Chloroflexota > Dormibacteria > Dormibacterales > Dormibacteraceae > UBA10449. Next base: position 1,611 of record DASWGF010000364.1, on the reverse strand, counting down.
GGAGTCTTCTCTCGGCGGGTCTTCTACCGGTGAGCACCCGCGGTCGGTTCCGCGCCCTCGGATACCTCCCTCGCTACCTGGTGCTCGTCCCTTTTGCCGCGCTTTTCGTCTTCCCCTTCTACTGGATGCTCGTCATTTCGCTGGGAACGCTGCAATCGGTCTTCGTCTTCCCGCCCATCCTCTATCCCCTGTGGCACTGGGACAACTATCTGGCCGCCGTCGGGCTGATCACCGACCCGTCGACAGGCCAATACCTGCACATCCCCTGGCTGCGCTACTTCCTCAACACAGTGGTCGTCGCCACCGGCACCACCGCATTGGTGCTGATCACGTCGGTCCTCGGTGGCTACGCGTTCGCGTCCATGGCGTTCCCTGGCAAGAAACTGATCTTCGGCCTCGTGCTGGCCGTCTACATGGTGCCGACCGAGGTCACCCTGGTCCCCAACTTCATAATCCTGGCCAACCTCCACTGGATCGACAGCTACCAGGCCCAGATCGTCCCCTTCGGAGCCTCGGTCTTCGGGATCTTCCTGATGCGGCAATTCTTCCTGGGGCTGCCCAACGACCTCTGGGAAGCCGCCCAGCTCGACGGCACCGGCCACTTCCGCTTCCTGTGGTTGATCGCCGCGCCGCTGGCCCGGCCGCCGATGGTGACGATCGGCCTCTTCACATTCGTCGCCGCCTGGAACGCGTTCCTCTGGCCGCTGATCGTCACCAACAGCGACAGCTACCGGCCCGTCCAGGTCGGCCTCCAGGCTTTCAGCTACGCCGACGCCACCAACCCGGTGCTCCACGCCGCCGGGAGCTTGATAGTCACGCTTCCGATCCTCATCATTTTCCTGGTCGCCCAGCGACAGATCGTCGGCGGCATCGCCGCGAGCGGAATTCGTGGTTAGCTTGCGGTACCGAATCGAAGGGGGGTTACGCATGAGAGTCCGAAGAGTCGTGAGCCTTCTTGCGGCAGCGCTGGTAATCGCCTGCGGCGGCGGGACCGCCAACCCCCCCAGCCAGCTCGGCGCGCTGAACGCATCGGTGCAGGTCGGCTTCTGGCACGCGCTCAGCGGCACGCTTCAGACCGAGTTGCAGGCGCTGACCGAACAGTTCAACTCGAGCCAATCCACAGTCCACGTCACCCTGACCGCGAAGGGCGCGTACACCGACCTCAACAAGGCTGTGTTGACCGGGATCGCGGCCAACCAGGCGCCCGACGTCGCGCAGTGCATCGAGACCGATGCCGCCAAGTACAACAGCTCCAAGGCTCTGGCTGACCTGACCCCATACATCAACGCCACCGATGGACTCGGGAGCGCGGACTTGAAGGACATATTCCCGGTCATGCTGGGAGCGGCCCGGATCAAGGGGACCTACTTCCAGTTCCCCTTCAACAAGTCCACGACCGTCGTCTACTACAACCAGGACATGTTCGCGGCTAAAGGCATCTCTGCTCCGCCCGCGACCTGGGACGAGTTCTTCAGCGACGCCGCCAAGCTGGCGGACCCGAGTAAAGGAGTGACCGGCATCGAGGGCCCTTCGCTCGACACCTTCCTCAGCATGCTCTACGAGTACGGCGGCCAGTTCTACGACAGTTCTTCGAACCCGACCAAAGCGACC
>DASWGF010000363.1:0-4333 GCA_036393875.1 Candidatus Dormiibacterota bacterium | reverse complement strand
GTCCAGGCGGTCGGACCGCCGGTCGGATCGGTGCTGCTGATCTCGAAGCCGCGAGCCTCGTCGTCGTTACCAAGACCGACGCAAAATCGGCCTGTCGGGCAGGACACGCTTGAGTGCATCGAATGCGGGCCGTACATGACGCCACCGTTCAGATTGGTCACCTTCCAGGCCGCCGCGCCACCGCCGGGTTTGGTGGAGGTCACCACGTTGCCACTCTCATCCACTGCCACGCAGAGGTCGACCGTGGGGCAGGACACGCTTGATAGGTAGCAGGGCGCTTCGGTCTCGGAGACAAAGCAGTTGGAACCATCAACGTGGGCCACTATCCACACACCCCGCCCGTCGGCGGGGTTGCTCGAGGTAACAACGTTGCCCACGATGTCGACTGCAACGCAGAGACTGCTGCTCGGACATGAGATGGCCGATAGATAGTTGCCGTCCACGTGAATTACCGTCCAGTCCGCCGCGGCCCCAGTGGGTTTGGTTGAAGTTACGACATTGCCGTTGCCATCCACCGCGACACAGAGGTCAACGGTCGGACACGACACGCCTGTAAGGAAGGAGGCGACTACGTGGACCGCAGTCCACGCCGACGCCCCTCCGGTCGGGTTGCTTGATGTGATCACGTTGCCGACCTGGTCCACGGCGACGCAGAGGCCGCTGATGGGGCAGGAGATGCCAGTCATTATGTTGGAACCGTCGACGTGGGTCACAGCCCAGGCTGAAGTCCAGGCGGTGGGATTGCTGGAGGCGGTGACGCTGCCGGCGGCACCGACCGCGACGCAGAAGCCGTTCGTTGGACAGGACACGCTGGAAAAACATGGGGACCACCCACTCACGGCTGCGCCGCAGTCAGAGCCGCGAACGTGGGTCACCATCCACGCTGATACAGGCGCCGCGCTTGGTGATGGGATTGGTATCGCGGATGGTGGTGTTGTTGGCGCGGCGGGTGTCACCGATATAGGCGTCGGGGCTGAAGTGGGCGACGCCACCCCGACGCCGGTCGGCGTCGCGCCGGCCTGGATCGAGGCACGTGCCTGAGGCGCGGAGGCGCTGCCGCACGCGGTAAGGATCAGAACGACTGCCAAAACGGCTGCCCTCATGTAGGCGCTAACGCCGATCTGGACCTTTAGGTACGACCGCGCCCAAGATGGTTAGGCGTACCACATGAAACCGGCTGCAGCGCTCCCTGTTCCTGAGATCGGGTAGGCGTTAGGCGCAGCGTTCAGGCCCCCTTACCGCGGAGGTAGGTGGTTCGAGTCCACCCCGGCCCACCACTGTTTCATTCATTGGGACTCGCTGCGGATCACTGAGGCGGTGGTCAACAGCGCGGGCTGCAGTGCTCCTCTTCTTGAGATCAGGGGACGGTTAGGCGCAGCGAACGAATTGCTGATACGTGAACGTCCGAAGCTTGAAATCGAAGTTGTCCACCCGCCGATCGTGGCCGCGACGAGCGGTCCCTTAGGGGATGCAGCCTCCGGCGATAAACACGTCTATCACGCCGACCACATCGATTGTCGCGACCTTCTGGAGCGAGCCCCCTGTGTAGAGCCAGACTGTGTTTGGAGATGCCCGGAAGCTATCGAACCAGGCGCCGTGGCTGTCGATCGCGCCCAGCTGGGCCGGTGTCGAGCCGCCGCCGGCATAGAGCCGGCTGGCCTGACTTTGGGATTGGACCAGCCATAGCTCGACGGGTTCAGCCACATTGGACTCGGTGTAAACCCGGACAAACGGGTGGCCGGTTGCGTCGAAGCCTAGGATCCAGACGCGAGCGCCAGGTCGGTAGAACCAGGATGTCGAGGCGCCAGTGCGCAGATCGAACCGGAGGACCTCGTTCACGGGACCCTCGACGCCGCCCGGTCCTGGGCTTGGATCAGCTGCGTTGAGGTGCAGTCCCCAGGCCGCCCCGCCACCCACTGCAGGATCGAGGATTTCGCTGCTGATGAGTTTTGGCTCGCCGCCGGACGGGTTCTGCAGCCACAACCCGTGGGTTGCGCCGAACGGCACGGGATATGACGTGACATAGATGCCCGCAGCGGCAAAGTCGACCACGGTGTAGGTGGTACCGCCGCTGTATACGACCGTGTCCACGCCGGTTGCGATATCAACCACGTGCAGCTTGCCGCCTGCGTACGAGTTGGGCGTCTCTCCGGCGTACGCGTACCGCCTGCCGTCTGGTGAAACCTGGGTCCTCACAGCCGGGAGCCACTTTGCGAAGGCGCGGTCGTAAAAAAGGGAGGCGGTTGGATCGACAGTCAGAACCTGATCGGGAAACGACAGAAATCCGCCCTTGAAGCCGTCCTGGGCCGCCCATCTGACGGGCAACCGGCAGCTGAGGGCTTGGCCGGCGAGTGACGGGCTCGCGGTGGGTGATTGGCTTGGGGTGGGGGATGGGCTCGGAGACGCTCCCGCGATCGATGACGGCTGGGAGGTTGCGGCCGGCAGATGCGATGCGACCGAGCCGCACCCGGCGAGAAGACCCATGAGCACTGCGGCAACGAGTGCCCGCATGACATGTCAACGACTCAGTAAGGCGGCTGGTTACGCAGCTCGCCATTCGGGCTCAGATGGTCGCATCCTGGATCGTAGATAAGGCCATTCGGGCCCGGTTGGTGGACGCAGCATTGGCGGGGTAGCATCATCGCAACGTGCCCACTCGCGCGCGGAATAGCGTTGATCGATGACCCTGTCCTCATAGATGATTGGCACCACGTAGCGCGTGCCGCAGAGCTTGCAGACGGTGGACCGATTGCGGCTCGGGTGCTCGGCGAGGACATCGTCGTGTGGCGCTCCGGCGGGGAGTTCTTCGCGTGGCGCAGCCCATCGGAGTTTCGGCCCACTACCCCTCACCTAAGATCCTGACCGGTGAGTTCCGGATTTTCGGTCCGTGATGCGACTGTTGCGGATCTTGAACGAGTCAGCGACATCAAGGTTCGCAACTGGGAGGACACCTACGGCTCGCTTCTCGAGCCTGCGGTCTTGCGGCCGTTTCTCGATCGAGACGCCCAGCTAGCCGAACTGCGCGAGAAGATTGCCCAACCTGGCACGTTGATGCTGGTCGCAGAGGACGGGTCTGGCGATATCACCGGTTTCGCAGTCACGTATCTCGAGGATGGGCCCGAGCCGTGGCTGGAATCGCTGCACGTGCTGCGCGAGTTCCGAGGCTCCGGCATCGGTTCGCTGCTCATGCGTTGCACCGCCCAGCGCGTCATCGCTCGTGGTCACAACAGCATGCGTCTCGGGGTTATTTCAGGGAATGTCGCCGCCGCCCGCTTTTACGAGCGTCTCGGAGGAACGATGATTGGGCTCGAGGCTCTGTCATGGGCCCCAGGCGTGGCGCACGAGGTGTACCGCTGGGCGGCCCTCGGCTTGCTCGCGCAGCCTTGATTGAACGAAGCATGGAGGAATGGCCATGATTGACGACCCTGTCCTCGTGGAGGATTGGCACCCCGTAGCGCTTGTCGCACAGCTTGCGGATGGTGGACCGATTGCGGCCCGGGTGCTCGGCGAGGACATCGTCGTGTGGCGTTCCGGCGGGGAGTTCTTCGCGTGGCGCGACCTGTGCGTGCATCGAGGCACGCGACTGTCGCTCGGCACCGTCGTCGACGGCGTACGGCTCGAGTGTCCGTATCACGGTTGGACATATGCAACGAACGGGCGGTGCGTACTAATGCCTGCCCACCCTGAGCAGGCCCCGCCGGCAAAGGCGCAGGTAGCCACCTTTCACGCGGCGGCGGCGTATGACGTCATATGGGTGAGTCTGGGCAGCGGCGCCGGCGGGATCCCAAGGTTCGAGCTGCTCGACGATCCGGGGTATCGGGTGCTGATTGCGGGGCCATACCACGTGAGGGCAAGCGGGCCGCGCATTGTCGAGAACTTCCTTGACATCGGTCATTTCCCGTTCGTTCATGAGGGGATCCTGGGTGACCGCGCGCGACCCGAGATCGAGGACTACACAACCACGACCAACGCTGACGGCGTCGTATCGGAGGGCGTCAGGGTGTTTCAGCCCGACCCCTATGCAACCGGTCACGGCTCTGTTGTGACTTACACGTATCGCGTGCATCGACCGCTTTCCGCGTCATTCGTCAAGCATGGCGAGCACTCGTTCGGGATGCTCCTCTCTGTTACGCCGCACGATGCCGTTGACAGCACGGCATGGATGTGGATGGCTATGAACTACGAGCCGCGATCGTCAATGGTCGAGTTCCAGGACCGCATCTTCGCTCAGGATCGCCCGATCCTCGAGTCCCAGCGTCCCGAGATGCTGCCGCTGGATCTGCAGGCTGAGCTGCACCTGCGCAGCGATCGAACCGCGATCGCCTATCGTCGC
>DASWGF010000362.1:0-6887 GCA_036393875.1 Candidatus Dormiibacterota bacterium | reverse complement strand
CGCCCGCATTGACCGGATTCATCTTCCAGTTGGCGGCGAGCAGAGCTTTGGGGCTCACACGAGCCGGCACTAGGCCTCCTTGAGAACCGCGACTCCAGGCAGTTCCCGCCCCTCGAGGTACTCGAGGGTGGCGCCGCCGCCAGTCGAGACCCATGAAAAGCGGCCGGCCAGCCCGAGTGCATCGATGGCGGCCGCGGTGTCGCCGCCACCGACGAGGGTGTAGGCGCCCGAGGTCGCGATCCCCTCTCCCACACCGCGCGTTCCAGCGCCGAACTCGGGGATCTCGAAAACCCCCATCGGGCCGTTCCAGACGATGGTGCCGGCGCCACGCATGCGCTCCCCGAACAACGCCACCGACTGCGGGCCGATGTCGAGGGCGATCCATCCCGGCTCGACGGCATGGGCGGGAAAGATGCGCAGCTCCTGGCCCGGCTGGACCTGTTGAGCGCACACGAGGTCGACCGGCAGGACGAGGCGGGCGCCGAACACCTTCCAGATCTCGTTGGCCGCCTCGACCGACTCTTCCTCGACCAGACTGCGCCCGGTCTGAAAGCCCTGGGCGCGCAGAAACGTGTTCGCCATCGCGCCGCCGATCAGCAGGGCGTCGACCTTCTTGATCAGATTGTTGAACAGGTTGATCTTGGTGGAGACCTTGGCGCCGCCGATCACCGCGAAGAGCGGCCGCTTGGGGTTGTCGACAGCTTCGTGGAGAGCGTTGAGCTCCGCGGTCATCAGCTGGCCGGCGTACGCGGGTAGATAGTTGGCCACCCCTACGACGGAGGCGTGCGCGCGGTGCGACGCAGCGAATGCGTCGTTGACGTACATATCGCCGTGGGAGGCGAGCTGGCGCGCGAACTCGGGGTCGTTCTGCTCTTCTTCGGGATGGAACCTCACGTTCTCGAGGAGGAGCACCTTTCCCCCCTGAAGGCGGGCGACGGCCGACTGCGCCATGGGGCCCACGCAATCGGACGCGAATGGCACCTCGCCCCATAGCTGCGTCGAGAGCTCGCGCGCGACGGCTCGGAGGGAAAACGCCGGGTCCGGACCATTCGGACGCCCAAGGTGGGACATGACGACCGTCATCGCTCCCCGATGCATGAGGTCGCGCAGCGTCGGTATGGCAGCCTTGATACGGGTGTCATCCGTGATGACACCGCCGGCCATGGGGACGTTGAAGTCCTCGCGCACCAGCACCCTCTTGCCGGTGACGTCGACCGCTGTGATCGGGAATTTCAGAGTCGCGCCGCCATGTAGCTGATCAGGTCGACCATCCGGCAGCTGAACCCCCACTCGTTGTCGTACCAGCCGACGACCTTCGCCCAGTCACCGCCCAGCGTCTGTGTCAGCGGCGCGTCGACGATCGAGGAATGCGGGTCGCCCTTGAAATCGGAGGAGACCAGCGGCTCTTTGCTTACTGAAAGAATGCCCTTGAGGTCGCCACCGGCGGCCTCGTCGAAGGCCGCGTTGATGTCCTCGGCGGTGGTGGTCTTGCTCAGCTGCACTGTCAGGTCGACGACAGACACGTCGAGGATCGGGACGCGGAACGCCATGCCCTCGAACTTGCCCATGAGCTCGGGCAGAACCTCCGAAACCGCACGATTGGCACCAGTGGACGTCGGGATGATGTTGTCGGCGGCAGCGCGCGCGCGTCTGAGGTCCTTGTGCGGAAGGTCCTGCAGCTTCTGGTCAGCGGTGTAGGCGTGAATCGTGGTCATCATTCCGCGCTGGATCCCAAAGCTGCCGTGGAGGACGTGCGCGAGCGGAACGAAGCAGTTGGTGGTGCAGCTCGCGTTAGAGATCACGTTGTGCGTCGCGGGGTCATAGCCCTTGTGATTGACGCCCATGACGACGGTGTAGTCCTGGTTGGTCGCCGGCGCGGAGATGATCACCTTCTTCGCTCCGCCCTTGTCGATGTGGACGCGGGCCTTGGCGGCGTCGGTGAACAGTCCGGTGGACTCGACGACGATGTCCACGCCGAGATCTTTCCAGGGCAGCTCGGCAGGGTCCTTGTGGCTCATGAATTTCACCGGCTTGCCATCGACGACGATGTCGTCTCCTGCCGCCACGACGGTCGGGCCGAACGTGCCCAGCGCGGTGTCGTGTTTCAGGAGGTGGGCGAACGTATGGGCGTCCCCAATGTCGTTGACGGCGACGATCTCGAACGACGGCTTCAGCGTGTGAGCAGCCCGGTAGATGTTGCGGCCGATGCGGCCGAAACCATTGATCCCAACCCTGGTCATTGGCAACCCCTTAATTGCAGGTTAATTGCGTGCGCGGGCACGAGAATCGGCAAAGGCCCGATGGGCCGACGTAATGTTATGCGGAGCGGCGCGCGCGATTCGGCGATCGGCCGCCACTGGTGTGGTCGGCGACGTCCTGGAGGCGGCGCAGGCGGTGGTTGACCGCCGACTTCGACAGTTTCATCCGCCTGGCGAGCTCGCCGAGGTTGAGCTCAGGGTTGGCGCTGCGCCAGTGGGCCATCTCGCGCAGGGCCGGCGGCAGCCCGTCGAGCTTTCCGGTCGTTTCGAGCCGCTCGATCGCAGCCGCCTGGCGAAGCCCTGAACCGACGGTCTTGCCGATGTTGGCCGTCTCGAAGTTGAGCCGCCGGTTGACCTCTCCACTCACCTCGCGCACCACCCGGACGCTTTCGAACTCCATCACGGCGCGGCTGGCGCCCATCCATGAGAGCAGTCGCACGATGCCGTCGCCTTCCTTGACGTACACAACGTGCTGGCCGCCTCGCTCCATCACACCGACCTTTGCTCCCGCCGACTCGGCCATGCCGCCGATCGCGGTCGCCCACGCCGCGGAGGGCGCGACAAATTCGAGGTGATAGCGCGCTGAAGGCGCGTTGACGGATCCACAGCCGAGGAACAGGCCGCGCAGCATGGCCTTGCGGTCGCAGGTCGCGTCGGGGACCACGTTCGCGGCCGCTTGCGTGAACGCCGGGGTGATACCCCGGGGCAGCGCCAGCTCGATGAAGAAGGCCATGCGTTTTTTGGTCTTGAGCGCCTGGTACTTCGCGTCCATATGGCCGACGGACCTACCCAGCCTCACCACCTTCCGCGCGATGGCGTTCCGGAGCAGCGAGAAGTAGGCCGCTTTGTCCCCCTGATTCCGGATCAGACGGGCGCGCGACCCGAAGTAGATGCCCAGCAGCTCGCTCAGCTGGCAGCAGGGCCTGGCCGGCAGAAACCCGGCCATCTCGTTCTTGACATCGGCCGAGAACGAAATGCCAATTACCTCCCAGGGTCGGTGTCAGAGAGGGACTCTTGGTGTCCTCGCCCCAAAGGTGCAGTCTACTGAGCGTATGACAGCGCCGCACACACTGCTCGCGCTGTATCACACGATGGTGATGGCCCGCGCGATCGCACGCCGCTTGTGGGTCTTAGATCACACCGAACAGCTTCCTCCCCACCATGTGGGGAGGTCCCGCATGGGTCGCGAAGCGACCCTCGCGGGGGTGGGGATGCCCGGCTTTGCATGTCCGGGGTTAGAAGCAGTGCAAGTGGCCGCCGCCGCGGCGCTGCGCCCCGGCCGGGACTGGATCGTGCCGTGCCCTACCGACCTCGCACTGTGCCTGGCGGTCGGCCTGTCGCCGCTCGACGTGATGCTCGCGGTGTTCGGACGTGCACAAGATCCGGCATCCGGCGGCCGGCAGACGCCGGGCGCGTTCGGGTCCAGGGCCGCGCGCGTCGTGATGACATCGACCGCCTCGGGCCGGCATGTCGTGCAGGCCGCCGGCATCGCGTACGCGACCAAGGTTTCAGGCCGCGACGAGGTCACGCTGGTGTGCACCGACGAGCGCGGCATTCAGTCGGGGGACTGGCACGAAGGCATCAATTTCGCGGGCGCTCATGCGCTCCCGCTGATCTGCCTCATCGAGGATCGCTCGGGCACGGAAGGGCCCATCGCCCAGCACTCATCAGGGTCGCCGGTCGACCGCGCGGAGGGCTATGGGCTGGCCGGCGAGACGATCGACGGCGGCGATTTCGACACCGCCCTGGCGGCCTTCGGCCGAGCCGCAGACCGAGCGCGGTCGCAGGGCGGCGGGACAGTGATCCATGCCCTCGCAGTCGAGCTCACCTCGAAAGCGCCCGGCGGAGGCCTGCGTCCGCCGGAAGAGCTCGAGGCCCTGGCGGGCCAGGATCCCATCGACCGGATGCGGCGCAGGCTGATGGAGTCGGGCGTCCTGCAGGCCGCCGACGACGAACAAATCCAGCGCGATTGCGGCATCGTGGTGGCGGCGGCCGTCGAAGAGGCCAGGGCGTCGCCCTCGCCGGACGGCCCCCGGGCGCTGGACAATGTGTTCGCGAGGGTCCAGGAGCATGGCTGAGATGCGGATGATCGAGGCGGTACGCGCGGCCATCAGCGAAGAGATGGAGCGCGACGAGCGCGTGCTCGTGATGGGCGAGGACGTCGGGCGCAAGGGCGGCGTGTTCGGCGCCACCGATGGTCTCTACGCGAAGTTCGGCGAGGCGCGCGTGCTGGACATGCCTCTCGCCGAGTCGGGGATCGTCGGCGTGGCCATCGGCGCCGCGCTCAACGGCCTCATTCCCATCGCCGAGATCCAGTTCGCGGACTTCATCCATCCCGCGTTCGACCAGATCGTCAGCGAAGCTGCACGCACCCGCTATCGCTCCAACGGGGACTGGTCGGTCCCCATCGTGATCCGCGCGCCGTTCGGCGGTGGAGTGCACGGAGGCCTTTACCACTCGCAATCCGTGGAGGCGTTCTACGCCCATGTGCCCGGCTTGAAGGTGGTCGTGCCGAGCATGCCTGCTGACGCCAAGGGCCTGCTCAAGTCGGCCATCCGCGACCCGGACCCGGTGCTGTTTCTCGAGCACAAGAAGGTGTACCGGCTCGTCTCGGAAGAGGTGCCCGACGGCGACCACCTGGTGCCGATCGGCCCCGCGCTGGTTCGACGCGAGGGGACCAAGCTCAGCTGCTTTGCGTGGGGGCTCATGACGCACTACTGCCTGCAGGCGGCGGAGCAGCTGGCGGCCGGCGGCATCAGCGTCGAGGTCGTCGACCTGCGGTGCCTGGCGCCCCTCGACCGAGAGACCATTCTCGAATCTGTGCGCAAGACCGGCAAAGCGATGATCGTGCACGAGGACAACCTCACGGGCGGCTTCGGAGCCGAGGTCGCCGCGATCATCTCCGAGCACGCTTTCGACAGCCTGGACGGACCGATCGTGCGAGTCGCCGGGCCGGACATACCCGCGATGCCCTTCAACAATCCGCAGGAGGAGTTCTTCATGCCCAACCCGGCCAAGATCGCGGAGGCGATGAGGAAACTTGCCGCGTACTAAGACGAAGAAGCCTCCTTCGTCACTTCCTCAGGTCGCAGCCGAGGAGTTCGCCGCCAGGCGCGCGGCAGTGGGCGCGGGGATGGACGCGGCCGGCCTCGACGCCCTCGCCGTCTTCTACCCCGCACGCATCGCATACCTGACCGGCTTCCACCACATCCCCACGGAGCGGCCGATCGTCCTGATCCTCGGGCCCAGCGGTTACTCGGCGCTGGTCGTGCCCGCGGTCGAGAAGGAGCACGCGGAGTCGGTGCCCGGTATCGACCGCGTGGGCGTGTACTTCGAGTACCCGGGCGCCGAGCATCCGATGGAGCTCGTGGCCGCCAGCCTTGCCGACATCAACGCCAAGCCGAAGCGCACGGGCGCAGACCACGACGGGTATGTGCCGTACTGGGGTTACCGAGGGCCGCAGCTCAGCGACCTCACCGGGGCACGACCTGTCGACGCCGAGATGCTGGTGGAATCGCTGCGGCGCGTGAAATCGGCCACCGAGATCGCCTGCATCCAGCTGAGCTGCGACTGGGCCGCGCGCGCGCATCGCCGGATGCAAGACGCCATCAGGACCGGCAAGACCGAGATGGAGTGCTACGTGCCCGCCGCGACCGAGACCCTCTTCGAGATGGTGGCGGAGATGCCGGGCTGGCGGCCGCGCGGATTCAAGGGCACCGGCTTGCAGGCGATGTTCGTCGGTGGCCGGTCGACCGCGATGCCGCATGGCTTCGTGAAGGGTCACGGGATCGCGGCCGGAGACGTGCTCGTGAGCGGCGCGGGAGCCGACATCGACGGCTACAACAGCGAGCTCGAGCGGACGATGATCGTGGGCGCGCCGAACGCCGACCAGGAGCGCGCCTTTGACGCGATGCTGTCGCTGCAGTCGCGCGCGCTCGAGGTGATGGCGCCGGGGGTGCCGGCCGGCGAGGTGGAGCTGGCGTGCGTGCAGCTCGCTCGCGAGCTCGGCGTCGAGGGTTCGATCCGCCATCACGTCGGCCACTCGATCGGGCTCGAGGGCCACGAGGCACCCTTCCTCGACCGGGGCGATGACGCGGTGCTCGAGCCAGGGATGGTGTTCACCGTCGAGCCGGGCGTTTACGTGAAGGAGCTCGGCGGCTTCCGCCACTCAGACACCGTGGTCATCACGGACGACGGCTGCCGCGTGATGACGAACTACCCGCGAGAGCTGAAGGACCTGATCATCAGCGCCTAAATCTCGCCTTCCCACGCGTGGGGAGGTCGGCGAGCTCGCGAAGCGAGCGCGCCGGGTGGGGAGACTCGAGCCAAGATTCGGCGAACGCCACCGCCCAGCACAGGAAGGCCCCAAGATTCCCGCCCCGGACCTTGATCGGCCTGCGGGCCGGAGTCACGGCTCGACGCATGAATCCAAGCTAGGCGGCCGCTTGTGAGGAGCCCGTTTGGGGGCGTGGTCCGGCCCTATGGATTTCGTATGGATGGACACGTGATCGATTAATCTCGGCTCCGATGAGCCCGGACTCGATCGCTCGCAGGGGCCGCCGCCCAGGCGACCTGCGGGTGGTGGTCCGCCGCCCGACCAAGCTACCCCGGACGCTAGGCGCTCCGGCG
>DASWGF010000361.1:0-3691 GCA_036393875.1 Candidatus Dormiibacterota bacterium | reverse complement strand
AGGCCCGGCCGGCGAGGTCCCCGATCAGCGTCCGCTCCTCCTCGTTCCGCGGCCACAGCCGAGCCTGCAGCTCGCCGCCAAGGCAGCGCACCGCGCACGCTGCGATCAAGGTTGCGTGCAGCCCGTCGATCCCGATCGCGGCATCGATCCCGGTGCCGGGCACGGCGGCCATGATCGCGCCGGCGACGTCACCTTCTTCCAGCGTCCGGACCCGGGCGCCCGCGGCATTGACCTCGGCGATGATCTCCTGGTGCCGGGGCCGGTCGAGGATGACCACCGTGAGGTCCTTCACGCGAGCATCGCGAGCGAAGGCGATTCGCCTTAAGTTGTCGGTGATCGAATCGTCCAGGTCGATCGCGCCGCGCGCTCCGGGGCCGGCCACCATCTTCTCGGCGTACCAGACCTGAGGCAGCCGAGCGAAGCCACCAGGCTCGACCGCCGCGACGATCGAGACCGCGTTCGCGGAGCCTCTGGCCACCTGGCTTGCGCCTTCGACCGGGAATAGCCCGAAGTCGAGCAGACGCTCGCCTCCGGCCAGCGAGGCGCCGGGTGCAAGGTTGGGATCGTCGCGCGGGCCGAGCACGATCGTGCCGCCCACGCCGGAGTCCTCGAGCACGTGCCGCATCGCCTCCCCGGCAATTTCGCTGACACGGTCCGGATCGCCCTTGCCCAGCAGGCGTGCGCATGCGAGGGCGGCGGCCTCCGTGGCATGGACCAGCTCGAGCGACAGCTCTCGGCGCGCCTGGAACGAGGGGATCCCCCTGGTCTGTTGCTCCACCGGTGTCCCTTCTCTAGGAGCCTTCTCTAGGAGCCTTCGGTCTCTTCGAGCAGCTCCGCGGGGCGGAGCTCCATCTGGTCGATGCCGCTCTGCAGGAAGGCCGCACGCACGAAGTCGCGAAACAGCGGGTGCGCGCGGTCCGGTCGCGAGCGGAACTCGGGGTGGAACTGGGTGGCCACGAACCAGGGATGATGCGCCAGCTCGACGATCTCCACCAGGCGCCCATTGGGCGACACGCCGCTAAACACCATCCCCGCCTCGCCGAGGGACTCGCGGTATTCGTTGTTGAACTCGAAGCGGTGGCGGTGGCGTTCGTACACGACCTCTTCACCGTAAGCCTTGTGAGCGAGCGATCCCGGGAGCAGCTTGCACGGATACAGGCCCAGGCGCATGGTGGCGCCCATCTGGTCGATGTTCCTCTGCTCGGGCATAAGGTCGATCACGGGCGTCGAGGTGAATGCAGCGAACTCAGTCGAGTTGGCGTCCGGTGCGTCGAGCGCCTCACGCGCGAAGTCGATGACCGCGCACTGCATGCCGAGGCACAGCCCGAGGTAAGGAATGCGGTTGTGGCGGGCGTAGCGCGACGCCTGGACCTTGCCCTCGATGCCGCGATAGCCAAACCCACCGGGAACCACGATGCCGGCGACGCCCATCAAGGGCGAGGTGTCGCCTTCGTCCAGCTTCTCGGATGAAACCCAGCGGATGTCGATCGCAAGACCGTGATGGATGCCTGCATGCTTCAAGGACTCGATGACGCTGAGGTAAGCATCCGGCAGCGCTACGTACTTGCCGACCAGCGCGATTGGCACAGTCGCTCGCGGATGCTTGATGCGATCGACCATCTGGACCCAAGGGTCGTTGTGCGGCGCATTCGCGACCTCGTCGAGCTCGAAGTGCTTCGCCATCACCTTGCCGAAGCCCGCCGCCTCGAGGAGGAGTGGCACCTCGTAGATGGAATCGACGTCGGGCACCGAGACCACGGCTTCGCGCGGCACGTCGCAGAACAGCGCGATCTTCTCTTTGAGGTCGGCGCCGATCGGCATCTCCGAACGGCAGATGATCGCGTCGGGCTGGATTCCGATCGCGCGGAGCGCATGCACCGAGTGCTGGGTTGGCTTGGTCTTCGCCTCCTCGCCACGGATCACGGGAACCAGGGAGCAATGGACGTAGAAGACGTTCTGGCGACCCACGTCGTTCTTGAGCTGCCTGATCGCTTCCAGGAACGGGAGGCTCTCGATGTCGCCGACGGTCCCGCCCACCTCGACCACGACAGCGTCTGCCTGCGGGTCGCGCGAGGCGCGAAGGATCTTCTCCTTGATCGCGTTGGTCACGTGCGGGATGACCTGCACGGTGGCGCCCAGGTAGTCGCCGCGCCGCTCGCGCGCGATCACCTCTTGATAGATCTTCCCGGTCGTCACGTTCGAGGCGACGGTCAGGTTCTCGTCGACGAATCGCTCGTAGTGGCCGAGGTCGAGGTCGGTTTCCGCGCCGTCGTCGGTGACGAAAACCTCGCCGTGCTGGTAAGGGCTCATGGTCCCGGGGTCGACGTTGAGGTATGGGTCCAGCTTTTGCAGGGAGACAGTGAGGTTGCGGGCCTTCAGGATGTTCCCGATGGACGCCGCAGTGATCCCCTTGCCCAGCGAGGAGACGACACCGCCGGTCACGAAAACGTACTTCGACATAGAGACCTCCAGGGCGGTTTTTCAAATCTTACCGGGTTGGACCCCCGGGTAAACATTTCCGCGGTTAAGGGCAACCACGCCCCGCTCCCCGACCCTCTCCCCTGAAGGGGAGAGGGGGTCAGGCTTTGGGTTCCGCTTTTGGCTCCAGCACCACGAGTTTGGTCTCGTAGTCGCCGGAGGACCTCTGGACCGAAAGCTTGGCGAGCGGCTCCCCGGCGGTCAGGCCCATCTCCTTCAGGAAGCGGTCGATGGGGTCGAGCTGGAGCTTCAAGCCCGGGATCGCGTAGTGCATGGGCACCACGTAGCGCGGCTCCAGCTGCCGCACCACCTCGGCCGCCTGGGTGGCGCTGATCGTGCTGCGCCCGCCGACCGGGACGAGCAGGACGTCTGCGGAGGAAAGGGTTTCGGCCTCGGCGTCGTCGAGGCTGTGCCCGAGGTCCCCGAGGTGGCAGACCCGGATGTCGTCGATCTCGATCAGATAGACCGTGTTCCGGCCGTGCTTGGCGCCTTTCTCCGCGTCGTGATACGTGGGCACCCCGATGACTGAGACGCCGGCCACCTCGTACTCGCCCGGCCCACGAATCTCGTACGGCTCGCGCACGGCCTGTACATAGCTGTGGTTCTCGTGCTCGTGGCTGATGGTGACGAGGTCGGCGTCGAGTCGCTGCAGCTTGAGCCCGATCGCGGGCGGATAAGGATCGGTGACGACGGCGGCGTTGCGGCCTCTGAGCCGGAAGCAGCCGTGTCCAAGCCAGGTGACGTCCAATGTTTCTCCTTACATACGGTCAGGCGCGCTGACGCCGATGAGGTCGAGCGCCGTCTTCAAAGTGTGACGCGCCGCGCGACAGAGCTCCAGCCGCGCCCGAGTCAGCTCGGGATCGTCGACCACGACCCGATGCTCGCCCGCCTCGTTGCCGGCGTGATAGAAGCGATGCACCGCGGTCGCGAGGTCGTGCACGTAATAAGGAATGCGATGCGGCTCGAGCAGGCGGGTCGCATCCTCGACGACCTCGGGCCAGAACGCTAGCTGGCGCGCGACGTCGAGCTCCCAGGGCTGGACCAGCAGCGAGACGTCGGCTCTTTCAGGGAGGGTCGGGTGGCGCTCGCGCGCGGTCGCCTCTACGTTGGCGAGTCGCGCGTGCGCGTACTGCGCGTAGTAGACGGGGTTCTCGCTGCTCTGCGTGAGCGCTAGCTCGAGGTCGAACTCGATGGTCGTGTCGGGCGAGCGGAG
>DASWGF010000360.1:0-6164 GCA_036393875.1 Candidatus Dormiibacterota bacterium | reverse complement strand
GCTGGACGAGTTCGCTTTGTGGCTCAACCTGCGGGACGTGTACTGGGAGCAGGCCGGCCGCGCGAGCGTGGACGCCGTGGTCATCTTTGGCTCACTGCTCTCGGTGGGGATCTGGGGACATCCGTTTCTTCGGGCGGTGGCAGGCGAGCTGATCAAAGTCTTCCGACCGAAAGCAAAAGCGGCGTAGGTGTCACAAATGCCGCCCCAGTGGGGCTTGTTCTTCAATGGGCGTAAACCTCGCTGAAGCCTCAAGGCATGTGGTGAAGTCTCGCGACGAGGCCTTCGAAGCGCTGTTCAAAAGCGAATACTCGCGGGTGGCCGGCATCGCCAACCGGGTCCTGGCCGATCCGCAGGAGGCCGAGGACGTGGCTCAGGAGGTTTTCATCAGCTTCCACCGGCTGCACTCGGCCAACGCGCAGTTCGCGCCCGCGTGGCTGCACCGCGCTGCGGCGCACACCGCGCTGAACCGGGTGCGAGGCCGCAAGCGCCGCGAGCGTCGCGAGCTGGCTCAGGCCCCAGAAGAAGGCTCCCGCACGGTCGATCCTCAGCGGATGCTCGAGGTCGGCGAGGATCGGCGGATGGTGCGGGCCGCGCTCGCTCGTTTGGCGCCGAAGCCCGCAGCAGTGCTCGTTCTACGCGCCAGCGGCCTCAGCTACGCAGAGGTCGCTCAGGCGATCGGAGTTGGAACCGGACAGATCGGAACTTTGTTGAGGCGCGCAGAAGCCGCACTGCGCAAGGAGGTCACTCGTGGCACATCTATCTGAAGGAACTTTGCGCAGGCTGGTCGACGATCCGGACGCACTGACCGGCTCGGACCGCCGGCACTACATGGACTGCGCCGCCTGCCAGGCCCGCAACCGAGGCATGGCCGACGACGCGCAGGCGGCCGCGACCTTGCTTTCCGCGCCAGAGCTGAAGCTCGACGTGGCGACGGCATTCAAGCGTGTGCAGACCGCGCCGGCCGCGAAGCCACGCTTCGGCTTCAGCCTTCCGATCCTGCGACCGTCCACGCAGCCGATCTTCGCCTTCGGCGCGGCGGCCATCGTCGTAGCGCTGGCCATCACCGCGTTCGCCAACATCCTGCCGCTCTTCCAACCGAAGACGGTGCAACCGGTGCCTGTGACGTTCGCCGACCTGCAGGCGCTGGAGCAGCTGAGCGCCTACGGAACATTGACCTGGTCGACCCAGCCCAAGCCGCAGATCGTCCTGACCGCGGCCGACGCCAAGGCGATTTCGGGGCTGGACGTCCCGGTCGTCTCCAAGCTGCCCGCCGGCGTGTCCTCCACCGTCACTTACGCGGCCATGCCTGGAGCAGTAGCGGTGTTCACGTTCGACGCCAAGAAGGCGGCGGATGCCGCAGCCGCGACCGGCAAGTCGCTGCCCAAGCTGCCGAGCGGCATGGATGGAGCCAAGCTCACCGTGACCGTCGGACCCGCGGTCGTAGAGGTGTTCGGCGACATGAGTGCCGCCTCTGGCACCGATGCGAGCTCGCAGAACATCAACCTGCCGCAGCTGATCGTCGCCAAGTCGGCCGTGCCGATGGTCACGTCGACCCAGGTGACGGCCAAGCAGCTCGAGGCCTACATCCTGTCCGTGCCCGGCCTGTCGCCGGAGCTCGCGGCGGCCATCCGCTCCATCGGTGACCCCGCGACCACGCTGCCCATCCCGGTGCCCGTCGAATATGCGACCTCGAGCAAGGTGAGCATCAACGGCGACCCGGGCGTCGCGCTCGGGGACAACACCGGCCTCGGCTCCGGAGTGATCTGGATCCACAAGACAAACGTCTTCGTGGTCGCCGGCTCTCTCAAGGAATCGGCCGCGGTGGACATCGCACGCAATTTGAAGTAGGTCGCTCAGCTAGCCTGCACAGGTGGCTGAACCCGCACGTACAGTGGCGGCCACTCCGATGGGAGTGGCCGCTGCCGCTCCTGCCATACATACCGTCGACCTGACCAAACGATTCGGCGGCACGGTCGCGCTTACGGGCTTGTCAATGACGGTGCCGCGCGGCGAGATCTTCGGCTTCCTCGGTCCCAACGGCGCGGGCAAGACGACGTCGGTCAAGCTGCTGCTGGGCCTCCTCAAACCCAGTTCAGGCGAAGCGTGGCTGCTCGGCGAGCCCATCGGTGACCTCGGCACGCGCCGGCGCATCGGCTACCTGCCGGAGCTCTTCCGATACCAAGGCTGGCTCGACGCGCGCGAGGTGCTCGCCCTCCACTGCGAGCTGGCGCCGCTGCCCCGCTCGACCTGGAAGGAGGAGATTGCGGCGGCGCTGGACACAGTCGGCCTCACCGACCGCGCCGACGATCGCGTGAGCACGTTCTCGAAAGGCATGCAGCAGCGTCTCGGCCTGGCGGCCGCGCTGGTCGGCAAGCCCGAACTGGTCTTCCTCGACGAACCCACGTCGGCGCTCGACCCAGTCGGTAGGCATGACGTGCGCGAGATCATTCGCGGCCTCTCCGACCGAGGCACCGCGGTGTTCCTCAACTCGCATCTCCTGAGCGAGGTCGAGCAGGTCTGCGACCGCGTCGCGGTCGTCGACCACGGTCGGGTGATCGCATCCGGGACGATGGATGAGCTGCTCAGCGGCACGGCGGTGAAGGTGCGCGTGAGCGGCCTCGACGATTCGGCTCGGACCAAGCTGGCGGCGTTCGGCCCGCTGGACGATGAAGGCGAGCACCTGACGTTCACGAAGCTCGACATCGAGCGGGTCCCCGAGCTGGTGTCGACGATCGTCGCGCTGGGCGGCCGCGTTTACGAGGTGTCGCCGCGGCATCAGACGCTGGAGGACCGCTTCCTGCAGCTGCTCCATGAGGACGAAAAGTAGTGCCCCCCGTTTTGGTGTTCGCGAGGCTCACCGTGCAGGAGTCATCGCGCCGCCGACTGCTCCTGGCGCTCGTGATCCTCACGCTGCTGGTGGTGGGGTTCTCCGCATGGGGCTTCAACAAGATCACGACTGTGACGCGAAGCGACGGCACGGTCCTGCCGCATGACCAGGTCAGCCTGATCACGTCGCAGCTGCTGATCGTCATCACCTTTATGTACAGCGGTGTGCTTGCACTCAGCGCGGCCGTGGTCGCCGGCCCACTCATCTCGAGCGAGGTGGAAAGCGGACTTTTGCTCTCGATGCTCGCGCGTCCCGTCCGGCGCAGCGAGGTCGTGATCGGCAAGTGGCTTGGGCTGGCGATCCTCGTGACGATCTATGCCGCCGGGTCTGCTCTTCTGGAGCTGACGGCGGTGAACTGGGCCACCGGCTACGAGCCTCCTCACCCGGTCGAGCTCGTGCTCTACGTCGCCGCCGAAGGGCTCGCGCTGCTCTCGCTCGGGCTCGTCCTGTCGACGCGCCTGTCCGGAATCACCGGAGGCGTGATCGCACTGGTGGCGTGGCTCATGGCCTGGATCGCGGGTGTGGTGGGCGACATCGGGACCGGGCTGCAGAACTCCGCCTTGCAAAACGTCGGCACTATCAGCCACCTGCTCCTGCCCACCGACGGGCTGTGGCGTGGCGCGGTCTACGCGATGGAGCCGGATGTGATCCTGGCTGCGCTCCGTGCGGCCGGAACAGCTGGGCGCGCCAACCCGTTCAGCGCCGTCGATCCCCCGCCCACCGCCTTTCTAGCGTGGGTGGTCGTGTGGTTTGGGCTGATGCTGACCTTGAGCATCTGGAGCTTCCGCACCCGCGAGATCTAGGGGCCGAACGAATCGATCAGGGATACAGGCCGCGTTCTCGTGTGGCTCCGGCCACGCGCGACACCGCCCGCACGTACGCGGCCATCCGCATGTCCAGCTTGAGCTCGAGCTTGGTCTTCAGCACTTCGGAGAACGCGCGCGACAGGATCGCCTTCAGCTTCTGGTTGACCTCGTGCTCTGACCAGAAGAACGACTGCAAGTCCTGCACCCATTCGAAATAAGAGACCGTGACGCCGCCCGCGTTGGCGAGGATGTCAGGGACCAGGAAGATGCCGCGCTCACGAAAGATGGCGTCGGCCTCGGGCGTCGTCGGCCCGTTCGCGCCCTCGACGATGATCGTCGCCTTCACGTCGCGGGCATTGCGCGAAGTCAGCTGGTTTCCAATCGCCGCCGGCACGAGAAGGTCGCAGTCGACGGTGAGGACGTCCTGGTTGCCGATGTCCTGGGCGCCGGGAAACCCGCGAATCGTCTTCTCGCGGGCGCGGTATTCGAGCACTCGCTTGATGGAAAGGCCCAGCGGGTTGTAGATCCCGCCGTAGTCCTCGCTGACCGCGACGACCGTGCATCCGGCCTCCTCGAGCAGCTTCGCGCTGATGCTGCCGACGTTCCCGAATCCCTGCACCGCGACCTTCGTCTGGTGCGGATGGCGGCCCAGGTGATCGAGGGCCGCCATCGAGCAGATGGTCACGCCTCGGCCCGTGGCCTCGATGCGGCCAAGCGACCCGCCCACCTCGATCGGCTTGCCGGTCACCGATGCCGGCACCGAGTAGCCGAGGTGCATCGACAGCGTGTCCATGATCCACGCCATGGTCTGGCCGTCGGTGTTGACGTCGGGCGCGGGGATGTCGCGGTCGGCGCCAATCAGAATCGAGATCTCAGTCGCGAACCGCCGGGTCATGTGCTCGAGCTCGCGCGCCGAGAGCACTTTGGGGTTGACGATGATGCCGCCCTTGGCGCCGCCGAACGGGATGTTGACGACGGCGCATTTCCACGTCATCCACATGGCGAGGGCTTTGACCTCGTTCAGCGAAACGTCGGGGTGGTAGCGGATGCCGCCCTTCGCCGGCCCCCGGTTGATGTTGTGCTGGACGCGATAGCCGGTGAAGATGCGGTGGGTCCCGTCGTCCATCTCGACGGGGAAGTTGCACGTGAACTCACGCTGGACCTCGCGCAGAACCTCACGCAGCCAGGGCTCGAGCCCGATCAGCTCGGCCGCGGTGTCGAACTGCGACTGCGCCGTGCGCCATTCGTCCGCCTCGACAACCGGGTGTAGCTCTGTTGCGCTCACATCAACACCGATGATCGCGGATATTCCGCCTCCGGATCACAAATTACGTTGATACACGCCGGCACGCCCGAGGCGAAAGCCCGGTCTAGGGCCGGTCGGATCTGGTCGGGACGGTCGACCATCTCCCCGTATCCACCCAGCGCTTCGACGACCTTGTCGTAGCGGGTGCGGGGGGCGAGGTCAGCGGCGACACTCAAGCCCAGCATGTTCAGCATCGGGTGCTTCTCGAGCGCCCAGATTCCGTTGTTGCCAACTACGCATACAACCGGAATTCGGTGCCGGGCCATGCTGTCGAACTCCATCATCGAGAAGCCCAGGGCGCCGTCCCCGGCGAGAAGGATGACCTGCCGCTGCGGATGTGCAAGCTTGGCGGCCATCGCGTAAGCAGTACCGGAACCGAGGCATCCGAACGGCCCGGGGTCTATCCACAGCCCCGGCTTCGGCCTCTCGATGAGGCGGCCGGCAAACGACACGAAATCGCCACCGTCGCCGACCAAGATCGCGTCGGGGTCGGCGTAGCGATCGACCTCGGCGACCAGGCGCGCGGGGTGCACTGGAGAGGAGTCGGACTGCGTCATCGCCGCGTCGCGCTGGCGGGCGGCCGCCTCGGATTCGCGCAGGTGCGCGAGCCAGCGGGTGCGCTCGGGAATGCCCGTCGCAGCGGTTGCCAGCGCCGCGACGGACGCGCGCAGGTCGCCATACAGCGCGCCTTCGGCAGGGCGGTGCTTGCGGAAATCGTCGACGTCCAGATAGACGAGCTTTGCGTCCGATGCGAAGACGGGGGGTTGGCCCCAGTTGAGGCGGAAGTCGAGCTGCGCGCCGATCATCAGAATCAGGTCCGCCTCGCCCAGCGCCTTGCCGCGCGCGCGGGGGAAGAAGAGTGGATGACCGCTGGGGAGGACACCTCGCGCCATGCCATTCACGTTCAGCGGCAGGTGCGCGCCTTCGATGAGGCGCTGCACATCGTCCTCGGCGTGGGCCCACCAGACGGCGGCGCCGGCGATCACGGCGGGCCGATCCGCCTCGCGCAGCAGCCGGGCAATCTTCTTGACCTCGTCTGGATCCGGAAGCGGACCGAGGTCGGCGGTGAGGTGCTCGGTCGCCTCGGGCACGTCGGCCGCGCCGAACAGCACGTCGAGCGGAACGTCCATGAAGACGGGGCCGGTGCGGCGGCTCAACGCGGTCC
>DASWGF010000359.1:0-5908 GCA_036393875.1 Candidatus Dormiibacterota bacterium | reverse complement strand
CTTGCGCGCCGTGGCTACGTACTCGCGCATGCGAGCGCGATTGGCGTCGGTGGTGACCTTCTCCACCAACGGGTGCTCGGGCGCGAGCACCATGAACGTGGCCCCGAACAGCGTGTCGGGTCGCGTCGTGAAGATGCGGATTGACTCCCCCTCGTGCCCGGCCACGGCGAAATCGACCTCGGCGCCTTCGCTGCGGCCGATCCAGTTCGTCTGCATCAACCGCACCTTGTGCGGCCACTTGTCCAGCAGCTGCAGATCGTCCAGCAGGCGCTCGGCGTAGTCGGTGATCTTGAAGAACCATTGCTCGAGGTCGCGCTTCTCGACCTCCACGTCGGGATGCCGCCAGCAGCGGCCGTTGATGACCTGCTCGTTGGCCAGCACCGTCTTGTCCACCGGGCACCAGTTGACGGGCGACATGGCACGATAGGCCAGGCCGCGCTCGTAGAAGAGCAGGAACAGCCACTGCGTCCACCGGTAGTAGTCGGGCATGCAGCTGGTGACCTCGCGGTCCCAGTCGTAGAGAATCCCCAGCATCTTCAGCTCGCGCTTGCCGTTCTCGATGTTGGCGAGTGTCCAGGCCTGCGGATGCACATTCCGCTTCATCGCAGCGTTCTCAGCGGGCAGCCCGAATGCGTCCCACCCAAACGGGTGCAGCACCTCGAACCCCTGCATGCGCTTCATGCGCGCGAGGACATCGCCCATCACGTAGTTGCGGGCATGTCCGACGGTCAGATCGCCCGACGGATACGGGTACATCACGAGGTCGTAGTACTTGGGCTTGGGCGACCTGTCCGACGCCTTCATCACCCCGCACTCGACCCAGATCTTCTGCCACTTCGGCTCGATCTCCTGCGGGACGTAGGTGCTACGCCGGGTGCTGCTCATGTGGACTCACAATTCTATTTTTTCTGCGCCGGCGCTCGATCAGAGGGCCCAGCTCGTGGCCGACGATGGCGCCGAGCACCAGGGCCGCGCCTGCCCCTTGCAGCGCATTCAGGCGCTGGCCCGCCAGCACGATCGAGGCGGCCAATGCCCAGGCCGGCTCGGTGGCGAGGATGAGCGCCGTGCGGCTGGCATCGAGGTGCGCCTGCGCCCAGGTCTGAACGTAGAACGCAACCGCGGATGCGAACACACCCGTGATCACGATGGCGAACCACACCTGCCCCGGAGGGAGATGGGTCAGCGACGGGGTGCCGCCGATGCTGAACAGCACGGCGCAGGTGGCCATCTGGACCATGGCGAGCGGCGCCGGGCGCAGGCCAGGCGACCACTGGCTGAGGAGGACGATGTGCAGGGCGTACAGCACGGCGCAGACGAGCACCAGGGCATCGCCGATGCCGATTCCGGCGCCGCTGCCCGCGAGGATGAGAGTTCCGGTGAGCGCAACGACGCCCGCGATCGCCGTCCGGCGATGCACCGAAACCCCGAAGAGCCTGTCGATGAGCGGCGTGAAGACGACAAACAGGCCGGTGATAAGGCCGGCGTTGCCCGGGCTGGTCGTGGCCTGGCCGACCGTCTGGAACAGATAGCCGCCGGCGAGCACCGTCCCCGCGACGACTCCAACCCAAAGCTCGCGACGCGACGGCAGCCGGTGCACGACGACGACCATCACCACCGCGGCGAGCAAGAACCTGAGCTCGAGGAAAGGCAGGACCGGGTACTGTGTGATCGCGTCCTTGACCAGGACGAATGTCCAGCCCCAGACCGCGGTCACCAGCAATAGAAAGAAGACGTAGATCAATGGAGCGACTGTGGGCGCCGTGGCGCATGGAGTACATCACCGGCGAGCAGCGACCCGGGTGTCTGTTCTGCCGCGTCCTCGAGAATCCAGACGACCCGGACGCCGAGCTGGTGGTGTGGCGACCGCAAGGTGCCATCGTCATGCTCAACAAGTTCCCTTACAACGCCGGCCACGTAATGGTCGCCCCCGCCGCGCACCAGGCCGAGGTCGAGAACCTCGACGATGGCCAGACCGCCGACCTCATGCGCGCCCTGAAGCGAACGATCGTCGTCCTGCGTGAGGAGTTGAAGCCCGAAGGCTTCAACATCGGCGCCAATTCCGGCCGCGCCGCCGGCGCGGGCATCCCAGACCACCTGCATTTTCACGCGGTGCCGCGATGGAACGGCGACACGAACTTCATGCCGGTGCTGGCCGAGGTCAAGGTGGTCAACGAGCACCTGCTGCAGACCGCGGCGAAGCTGCGGAAGGCTTTCTCAGCCAGCTGACGCGACCACCCACGACAGTCGCCACCACGCGGCCGTCATCGACCACGGTCAAATCGCACAGCATGCCCTCGCGCAAGGCGCCGAGGTCCCGCTCCATACCGACCGCATAGGCTGCGTCCGACGTGTACGCGCGCAGAGCCGACGCGCGTAGCACGGCGAGGTCGGGGTGCCATTTCGCGCGGCGCCGCCAGGCGGTCGCGGCATCGATGCCGAGCAATGGATCGGCGGTCTCGACCGGCGCGTCCGAACCAAACGCAAGCCGGGCACCCGCTCGCTCTAGAGCACCCCACGCGTAGGCATGCGCGCTCACGTTCGGCCAGTACGCTTCCGCGAGCTCGCGGTCGGCGACGGCGTGGATCGGCTGCATCGAAGCGATTGCGCCGGTGCGCGCAAAGCGCCGGATGTCCTTGGGATCGACGCACTGCGCGTGCTCGATGCGGGGTCGCCAGTAACGCCAGGCCCTACGGTGCGGGGCCAGCGCGTCAAGAGCCCTGCGGACCGCGCCGTCTCCGATTGCGTGCAAGCAAACGTTCAGCTCGGCTTGCGCGCACCGGGCGACCATGTCGATCAGGTCCTTCTGCGGGAGTCGCACTGTGCCCGAACCATCGAGCATCTCGGCGGTCCGGCTCCCCAATGAGCCGTCCAGAAAAGCCTTCACGCCCCAGATCCGAAGCCACGGATCGCCCCAGCCCGAGCGCACGCCGATCCGCTCGGCGTGGTGCAGGTCGGCGAGGGGAAGGTTGTAGGTGATCCTCACTGGCAACTTGCCTCGGGCGTGGAGGCGTTGGAACGACCCGAAGCCGCGCGCGGTGTCCATCGAGTGGACGGACGCGAGGCCGAGGCGCGCGAGTGCCGCCAGTGAGCGCGCCATCGCGGCATCGAGGTCGGTGTCGGTCGCGCTCGGCACGACGCCGGCGACGAGTTGCATCGCCGTCTCGCGGAGGATTCCGGTGGGCAGACCCTGGTCGTCGCGGTCGATGACGCCGCCAGGTGGATCGTCAGTGCTCCGGTCGATGCCCGCCTGCTTCATGGCCGCCGACGAGACCCAGGCCGAGTGGCCGTCCTTGCGGCGCAGGTAGGCACGACGGTTGCCGGCGGCCTTGTCGAGATCGTGGCGGGAGGGGAACGCCGGGTCGGACCATGCGTCGTTGTACCAGCCGGACCCGGCCACCCACGCATCCTTCGGGAGCCGTGCGGCCCACCGGCGAACGAGGAGCAGGGCCGCTTCGAGGCTACGCGCACCGGTCAGGTCGAGAGTGAGGTGACGTTCGGCCAGCCCCTCGAGATGGATGTGGGCGTCGATCAATCCCGGCCACGTGGTCCCGCGCAGCCGGACCACCTCGGCGCCGCGACCCGCCGCCGCACGCGCACGCCCGCCGACGCCGATGATCCTTCCGTCAGGACCGGCGGCGATCTCCGGCTTGCAGCCCGCGAACAGAACGGCCCCCGTCATCAGAGGCCGTACGTCTTGGCGATGATCTCCTTCATGATCTCGTCCGAGCCGGCGCCGATGCGCCCCAGGCGCGCGTTGCGCCAGGCTCTTTCGACAGGGAACTCGTGCATGTACCCATGCCCGCCGAGGATCTGGATCGCGTCATCTGCGACCTCGACCGCGACCTGTGTGGCGAGGAGCTTGGCCTGCGAGATCTCCCGCACCGGGTACTCGCCTTTGTCCCACTGCGCGGCGGTCTGATAGACGAACGCCTGCACCGCCGCGACCTTGGTGCCCATGTCGACGAGCCGGTGTTTGATGACCTGGAACTCCGAGATCGGGTGGCCGAACGCCTTTCTGTTTTGGGCGTAGTTCATCGCATACTCGAAGGTCCGCTGCGCCCCGGCGATGGCTCCGGCAGCGGCGATCATGCGCTCGCCCTGGAGCTCCCACATCAGGTTCTTGAAGCCGTCCCCCTCCTCGCCGATCAGGTTGCCGACCGGGACTCGGCAGTCCTCGAACAACAGCTCCGCCGTGTCCGATGAATGCATCCCGAGCTTCTTGAGCGTGCGGGTGACCTGGAATCCGGGCGTGCCCTTCTCGATGACGAAGAGGTTGTAGCCCTTGTGGCCGCGCTCGCGGTCGGTCTTGGTGACGACGAGGGCCCAGTGGCACCGGGCGCCGCTCGTGATGAAGATCTTCCGGCCGTTGACGACGAAGTGGTCGCCGTCGCGTTTGGCGGTGGTTGTGATGCCCGCCACATCGGAGCCGGCGTCCGGTTCCGTGATCGCCAGGGCGGCGATGTGCTCGCCTCGGATCGCCGGGACCAGCCATTTGCGCTTCTGCTCTTCCGTCCCGAACTTGAAGACGGGCGGCGTGGCCATCTCGGTCTGGACGTCCACCGCCATCCCGAGCCCGCCCAGGCCCGCCCGCGCCATCTCCTCGGACAGGACCACCGCCGAGAAGTAGTCGCCGCCCTGGCCGCCGTACTCGGGCGGGTAGCGCAGGCCCAGGAAGCCGAGCTCGCCGAAGCGCTTGAAGATGGAGTCGGGGAACGTCTTCTCCTCCCACTCTTCCAGGTGCGGCTGGACCTCGGTGGTGAGGAACTTCCGTATGTGGAGGCGTAGCTCCTCGTGGGCGTCGGTGAAGTACATCGGGATGGAGTGTAGGCCGGAACGTCCTGGGGCCTGCTTACGGTATGATTCGCCGCCTTGGATCCCCTTCGGGAACTGACGCGCGCCTTGGAGGCAGATTGGGCTCGGTAATCAAGAAGCGGCGCAAGAAGATGCGCAAGCACAAGCACAAGAAGATGCTCAAGAAGACACGATGGGCTCGGCGCGCGCACGCGTAGGATGACTTCCTGATGGGCACCTGGATAGTTATCGCGATCGTCGTCCTGGTCGTTCTTTGGCTCGTCTTCACCTACAACGGGCTGATCTCGGCCCGGAACCGGACCCAGGAAGCCTGGTCGGAGATCGACGTCGAACTCAAGCGACGCCACGACCTCATCCCCAACCTGGTCAACACCGCGCAGGGCTACATGGGCCACGAGCGCGGCACCCTCGAGGCCGTGACCAACGCCCGCGCCAATGCCGTGGCGGCGGGCGCCTCTGGCGACCCCGCCAAGATCGGCGCCGCCGAAAACATGCTGAGCCAGAGCCTGCGCAGCCTGTTCGCGGTTTCCGAGAACTACCCGGACCTGAAGGCGATCACCGCGTTCACCAACCTGCAAGAGACGCTGACTGCGACCGAGGACAAGATCGAGTTCTCGCGACGCTTCTACAACGGCAACGTCAGGGACTACAACATCAAGCTGCAGACCCTCCCCACGTCACTCATCGCGGGGGCGCTCGGCTTCAAGGCGTTCGGCTTCTTCCAGGCCGACGAGGGCGACAGGGCCGTGCCTCAGGTGAGCTTCGGCAACACCTCCGTGGCGGGCGGCCCTCCTGGGCCCGGCTCGCTCCCTCCGGCGGCCGGTTCTGGACCGCCGCCGATGGGTTCGTCAGGACCTCCGCCGCAGACCTGACGGGGCCGCGCATTTCGGCGCTCAAACTGCTGCTGAGCGCGATCCTATCCGGCGGCTGACCTCGACCAGTCGGACTCGAACCGGGACCCGTACGCCGACACGGCGTGCGGGTCCTGAGTTTCGATGTCGAGCTCATGGTTGACGCCGAGCCCGGAGAGCGTCCAGTTGGCAGAGCCCAGGATCAACTCGCCGTCAAAGAGTCCGATCTTGGCGTGCAGCAACGC
>DASWGF010000358.1:0-3266 GCA_036393875.1 Candidatus Dormiibacterota bacterium | reverse complement strand
GACCACCACCAGGCCGACCGCGGGGTCGTCCAGCATCGCGCCCATGGTCGCGTGGGCCGGCACACCCCATTCGCGCGACGCCAGGTCCCTTCTCTCGTCCGAGATGTCGCAAACCCCGCTCAGCCGCAGCCCCGCGACCTGCGAGATCGATGCTGCGTGATCGCGCGCGATCGCCCCGTAGCCGACCAAGCCCACGCCGACAGGAGCCGGCGGCCTTTGCCCCGCCGCAAACAGAAGGGAGCGATGCACGAGCTTCTGAAACGACACGTCTTCGTAAGTCGACGCTGAGTTCCCCAGCCCGAGGTTGATGAACCTGCCCTCGCCGACCTCACGCTCGTAGGCGACGACCTGATCCGTGAACTGCCACTTCGTGCGCAGCAGGACCGACGCATCTGCCGGCGGGCCTTCGGACAGGTAGAGCTCGTCGGTGAGCCTCAGCTCTGATCCGAGCCTGGCCGTGATCGGATGCAATGGCTCGACTCCCAGCACCAGCTCGGTCATCGGACCGGGACCGATGGGGGCCCAATGCGCCAGCTCGCCGATCGCGCCCTGCGTGTTCCACGCAGCCAGCGTTCCACCCACGAGCACCACACCGCCGCCTCGCCTGACGAAGCGGGTGAGCTCTTCGGCCTGGGCCGGTGCGAGAGCCTGGTCGGAAGCCGCCAGGATCACTCCGGCGCGTGTGAACGACAGGCCGTTCGAATCCGTGATCACCTCGAGCTCGAAATGGTGTGTGAGCTCCAGTGAGCGCAGCAGCGGGCGGACCATCCGCAGGTAGTCGCGGGCGCGGCCGGCCGTGAGGGCCTGCACCAGCACTCGATTTGGCATCCGGTTGATCCTACGCGCCGATGCGGCGCAGGATGTCGAGCGTCGAGGCGGCCGCCTTCTCCCATGTGAAACCGGCGGCGCGTCGCTTGCCCGCCGCACTCAACTCGTTTCTCAAGCCTTCGTCCGACAGCAGCTTTTCGAGCCCCGCCGCAATGTCATCGACGTCCTCAGGGTCGACCTCGATCGCGGATCCGCCCGCCAGCTCGGGCAGCGAGCCCGCACCCCCAATCACGGCCGGCACGCCGTGGGCCATCGCCTCGAGAAGGGGCAGCCCGAAGCCCTCGTAAAGGCTCGGAAAGGCAAGCACCGCTGCGGATTCGTACAGCGACGCCAGCGTTGGCTCGTCGACGTGGCCGAGGTAGCGAACACCGGGCTCGGCCTGAATCCTCTGCAGCGTATCGCCATACGCCCAGCCCGGACGGCCCGCGATCACGAGCGGGGGCACACCCACTCGGTTTCCGATGACGATTGGGGGCGCGCCCCGCCGACTGCGGAGCGTGCGGTAGGCATCCAGCAGCCGCACATAGTTCTTGCGCGGCTCGACCGTGCCGACGGCCAGGATGAACCCGGGCTCGATCCCTTCTGGTAGCGCGCCTGCTTTCGCAGGCGCACTCAGGCCCTCTCTGACCACTGTGACCCGCTTTTCCAGGCCTGGTATCGGGTAGGCGGATAACAGGTCGGCGCGCGTGGTCGCCGACGGCACCAGCACCGCCGCCGCCTGCCTGAGCGCCGGGCCGAGGACGGTGCCGAAATACGCCCGCTGCTGCCACGGCACCTCGCCGGGACGGAGGCGGAAAGCGAGGTCGTGGACGAAGATCGCGGCCGGCGGCGCGCCGCGCCGGCGGCGCGGCGGGCTTGGCCAGTAGGGGTACAGGATGGCGTCGCAATCGAGCTGAGGCTCAACCATCGGCAGCCAGCGGGCCTTCAGAAGGACCTCGTGCCGGTATGGCGCCAGGACCGCCTCGCACTCGAGGTCGGCTAAGGCCGCCGGGCGCTCGCGGCTGCACAGGAGCGTGAACTCGTCGTTTGAAGGTGCGCCGGGCTTGCGCTCGGCGCGGCCCCGGCCGCCGACCAGGGCCCGAGCCAGCTCGACCGCGACTGTGAGCATGCCGACACGCTGGGGCCTCCAGCAGGCGGTGACGTCGATCGCGAAGCGGGACACGAGCGGACTGTATCCAAATCCGGGCCGCAGCCGGACCGACGGCGGCCTGTTAACACAGGGTTTCCCAAAAAGGCGCCTCGGGTTAAGATCTCGGAGCGGGGACATCCCGCCCCAACCAGCCCTCCCTCCTTTCTGAAGGTCCTTCGCCGCAAGGCGGAGGGCCTTCTCATTTACGTCGCGGATGGGACATAGTCCCCTCCGCGCACCGAGAACTCGGGCGAGAAGGCCTACGCTTAGCGGACATCGGTAGAGCGGTGGGATGTTCGCCTCCGGCCGTCTCCCGTGCATGCCACTTTCCAGACCCAACCCAGGAGAGCGTCTGGCTTTGAGCCATCCAGAGGTCCTGGTCGCGCTGCGACGAGCGCGCGACCTCACCGACCGCGACTTCGCCCAGCCCCTCACCCTCGACTCGATGGCGCAGGCGGCGCATCTGTCCAAGTTCCACTTCGCACGGGCGTTCACCAAAGCCTACGGCGAGACTCCGAGGACGTATCTGACCCGGCGCCGGATCGAGCGTGCCAAGGACCTGCTGCGAGCGGCCAACCTGACCATCACCGAGATCTGCTTCCTGGTCGGGTTCGAGAGCGTCGGCTCCTTCAGCTCGCGCTTCCGCGACCTCGTGGGCATGTCACCAACCGAGTACCGGAGTGCCTCTGCCAGCGAGCCGCCCATCCCGGGCTGCTTCGTCCTTATGTGGACGCGGCCGGTCTCGCCAGAAGTCAGCAATCCGGAAGAAGCACCGACGACCGGCGCGCGGTAGCGTCGGGGCCATGATCAAGAAGCTCTCGCACGTGAACGTGTTCGTCGAAGACCAGGACCGCGCCAAGGCGTTCTACACGGAGAAGCTCGGCTTCGAGGTGCGCAGCGACGCGACCATGGACGGGTTCCGCTGGCTCACGGTCGGCCCGAAGGACCAGCCAGACCTCAACATCCTCCTCGCCCGCCCTCAGCCGCCGATGTTCAGCGAGGAGGACGCCCGGGCCCTCCTCCGGCTGGTGGCCAAGGGCGTGATGGGCGCCGGCGTCATCGAGACCGACGACATCCGCGCCGCCTACGAGGAGTTGAAGAGCAAGGGCGTCACCTTCCTGCAGGAGCCGGCCGAGCGGCCCTACGGCATCGAGGCCCTGTTTCGCGACGATTCCGGGAACTGGTTCAGCCTCAATCAGCACAAGCGGTATGGCAGCTGAGCGGACCGTCGACGCTAGGTTTCGACCGAGCGGATCGCGAACACACAGTCGAAGGTGCCGGTCACGCACCCGCACTCCACCTCTTCCAC
>DASWGF010000357.1:0-28333 GCA_036393875.1 Candidatus Dormiibacterota bacterium | reverse complement strand
TCGCCGCGATGGTCCGAGCACTGAACTCGATCGGCAGCGCGCCGATCACCGGCGCGCCGCTCGAGCTCGCCATCATGTCGGGCGACGCCGTCGACAACGCGCAGTCGAACGAGCTCGCGGCGTTCGCGGCGCTGCTCGACGGAGGCCACGTCCGGGCGGACTCCGGCGGCGAGCGTTACGAGGGCGTGCAGTCGCCCGGCTGGCCGGACGATTTCTTCTGGAAGCCCGACGGTGCAATCAAAGGTGACGACCTGATGCGCGTGGCGTACGGATTCCCTCACCTCCCGGGCTTGCTGGAACGGGCCCTCAGCCCGTTTCGGTCAGCCGGGCTGCGCATGCCTTGGCTGGGCTGCCACGGCAACCATGAAGAGGTGGCCCAGGGCGTCGGCATCGTGACGCCGGCGCTGGCGGCGGCGATGGTCGGGTTCCACAAGCCGATTGCCCTTCCGGACGGCCTGGATCGGGACACAGTGATCGAGACCTTCGTCCGCCGGCCGGAGGTTTTCATGGCAGGTCCCGACCTGCCGGTCACGCCGGACGCGAATAGACGACCCTTCACCCGCGCGGAATTCGACGCCGCCATCCGTCAGGACGGCACGGCGTACTACGTCCACGACACGCCGGCCGTTCGATTCGTTGTGCTGGACACTGTCTGCACGGCGGGCGGCGCGGACGGGTGCATCGACGAAGACCAGGTGGGGTGGCTCGAGCGGCGATTGCGGGAGGCGCGCGATCGGCCGGTCGTGATCACCTCGCATCACACCCTCGACACGATGGGCAACAAGCGGAGGGCCGGCGGGTCGCGCTACATCGACCCGAGCCGGCTGCTTGACGTCGTGCACGCGGCGGGCAACGTGGTGCTTTGGCTCAACGGCCACATCCACGCCAACGCGATCACGCCCCATCCGGACCCGCGCGGGAACGGCCGCGGATTCTGGGAGGTGACCACCTCATCGCTCGTCGACTGGCCGTGCCAGTCGCGCCTGGTCGAGCTGTTCGACGCCGGTGACGGCCTCCTTGCCATCGCGTGCACGATGGTCGACCACGATGGCCCCGCCGACCCCGCGAGCGCCGTCGAGCCGGAGCAGCTGGCGGCCCTGCATCGCGAGCTGGCGGGCAATGTGCCCATCGCCGGCTTCGACTCCGGCCGGGCTGGGACACCCCTCGACCGCAACGTGATCCTTCCGGTCCGCTGGTCGCCGGGCGGCTGAAGTGATCTCGGGCATCCCCTCTGGGCCCCGCCTGCGGCGGGACCCACCTCCCCACGAGGTGGGGAGGATTGCGTTGCGCGTGACGCGACAGTACCGTATAGTGCGACATCGAGGGCAAATGTGGTGAGCGGGCGCGTGCGTTCGAGTTCGGGGGCGCCGGCCCGGCTGCTGGGTCGCATCGGATTCACCGACGAAACCAGCCGCCAGGGCCTCATCGACTTTCTGCAGAAACCTCGCTACGAGGTGCTTCCAACCGAAACCGTCGAGGAGCTCGTCGTAGCCCACGTGCCGAAAGAGGTGACCCTCACGATCACCGCCTCGCCGCGCCGAGGCATCGACGCCACCGTCTCCCTCGCGGAGAGGCTGGCGAAGCACGGCTACCAGGTCGTCCCGCACATCTCCGCGCGCCTGATCCGAGACCAGGCGCACCTGAATGAGGTGCTGGCCAGGGTCGCCGCCATCGGCCGGCGCGAGGTGTTCATCGTGGCGGGCGATGCCAAGGAGCCGGCCGGGGAGTTCCCTGACTCGGTGTCGCTGCTGGAGGCGATCAGCGCCGAGCCGCACGGCCTTCGCGAGATCGGTATCACCGGTTATCCGGAACGGCACAGCTTCATCGAGGACGACCTCACGATCCAGGCGATGTGGGACAAGCGGCGCCTCGCCACCTACATCGTCAGCAATCTCTGCTTCGACCCGAGGACCGTGAAGAGATGGGTCACCCGCGTCCGGCGTCGCGGCGTGCAGCTGCCCATCCACGTCGGCCTAGCCGGGGTGGCCGACCCCGCCAAGCTCCTGCGCGTCTCCACGCGCATCGGCCTCGCCGATTCGGCCCGGTTCCTGCGCGGCCATTCCAACTGGTTCATGCGCATCGTCCAGCCCGGCGGGTACGACCCCGAGCGCTTCGCGAGCGGATTGCTTCCGGACCTGGCAGCGCCGGAGCGCAAGGTCGCGGGTCTGCATTTCTTCACCTTCAATGAGATCGAGGCCACCGAGCGCTGGCGCCAGGAGACCCTGGCGCGGCTGCTCATGTCATGAGGAGAGCCGGCACATGGCGGTGACCTTCCCACCAGATCTCGAGATCGCTCGCCGGGCCCGGCTGCTCCCAATGCCCGAGATCGCCGCGCGCATGGGCATCGGCCCGCACCTCCTCGAGCCGTACGGCAGCAATGTGGCCAAGATCAAGCTCGAGGCGATCGAAGAGCTCGCCGACCGGCCGAAGGCGAAGTACGTCGTGGTGTCGGCGATCACGCCGACGCCGCTCGGCGAAGGCAAGACGACGACCACGGTCGGACTCGGCCAGGCCCTCACCCGCATCGGACGGCCCGCGACGGTGGCCATTCGCCAGCCGTCGATGGGCCCGACCTTTGGCATCAAGGGCGGCGCCGCGGGCGGAGGCTACAGCCAGGTGGTGCCTATGGAGCTTCTCAACCTGCACCTGACGGGTGATACGCACGCGGTGACCGCTGCCCACAACCTGCTCGCCGCGATGATCGACAACCACGTGCACCAGAACGACGACTTCTTCCACGTCGACCGGCATTCGATCACGTGGCGCCGCGTGCTGGACGTCAGCGATCGGGTGTTGCGCAACATCATCGTCGGGCTCGGCCAGCGAGAGGACGGAGTCATCCGGCAAACCGGGTTTGACATCACCGCGGCATCCGAGGTGATGGCAGTTCTCGCGCTGTCCACTTCGCTGCAAGACATGCGCCGGCGCTTGGGCCGTATCGTCATCGGCAACACCACCGACGGCAAGCCGATCACCGCCGAAGAGCTCCACGCCGCGGGCGCGATGACCGTGATCATGCGCGAGGCGATCAAGCCGAACCTGCTGCAGACGCTGGAGAACACGCCGGTGCTCGTGCACGCGGGGCCCTTTGGAAACATCGCTCACGGCAACTCGTCGGTGATCGCGGACTTCATCGGCATCCGCGCCGGCGACTTCCTCGTCACTGAGGCCGGCTTCGGCGCCGACATGGGAGCTGAGCGGTTCTTCAACATCAAGTGCCGCGCGTCGGGCCTCGTCCCCGACGCCGCGGTGATCGTGACCACCGTGCGCGCCCTGAAGGTGCATTCCGGTCGCTTCAAGGTTGTGGCCGGCCGGCCGCTCCCGCCGGAGATGATCAAGGAGAACCCCGACGACGTCTGCGCCGGCGCCGACAACCTGCGCAAGCAGGTCGAGAACATCCGGATGCATGGCGTGACGCCGGTGATCGCGATCAACACATTTCCCACGGACCACGCGTCCGAGCACGCGGCGATCCGCGACCTGGCGGACGAGATTGGAGTTCGGTCGGCCGTCTGCCACCACTTCACGGAGGGGGGAAAGGGGGCGGTCGAGCTGGCCGAGGCCGTGGCCGAGGCGGCGGCAGAGCCCAACTCCTTCCACTTCCTCTATCCGGACGACGCCTCGCTAAAGGAAAAGATCGAAACGGTGGCGAAGCGTGTGTATGGTGCCAGCGGGGTCGAGTACGACCTCCACGCCACACGCCAGATCGATTCGTATGAGCGCAACGGGTTCGGCCGGCTGCCCGTGTGCATCGCCAAGACTCACCTGTCGATCTCTTCGGACCCGACCCTCAAGGGCGCTCCGACCGGTTGGGTGCTGCCGGTGCGAGAGGTGCGCGCGTCGGTCGGTGCCGGCTTCATCTACCCGATCTGCGGCGATATGCGCACAATGCCCGGCCTGCCGTCCACTCCCGCGGCGGCCCGGATCGACATCGACGATCGTGGAGAGATCGTCGGACTTTCCTAGACGAGAAGGGCGAGATCGTCGGCCTCTCGTGGTGAGCCTGGCGGCCGCGGCTCCGCTGGCGGCAGCGGGTTTGTTCGGTCTGGTCTCCGGTTTCAACGACGGCGGCAATCTGATGGCGTCGTTCACCTCCGGACGCCTCATTACCCCTCGGGTCGCTGCGGCGCTGCTCCTGTTCAGCGTTGCGGGCCCGCTGGTGATTGGCACCGCCGTCGCCCAAACGGTGGGCACGAACGTGATCGATCTCCGCGGCCAGGGCGAGCTCGACTACGTCCTCATCACGTTGTCCTCGCTAAGCGTGGTGCTGCTCTCGTGGCGGATCGGCATACCGACGAGCATGACCCTGGCCCTTGTCGGCGCGATGCTGGGTTGGGTGGCCGCGGGCGGTGAGCTGGGCCTCATCCATTGGCGCGGCGTGGCGCGGATCCTGCTCGGGATGCCCATCTCGGTTTTGGGCGGGGGCATGCTCGCGCTGCTGCTTTACGCGGGTGTTCGCCGCTTCCTCGGTGGTAGGTCCCATGCGTCGATCCTCGGCCTGGCGCGACTCCAGTTCGCCACCGCCGCCATCCAGGCCTTCGCGTATGGCGCCAACGACATGGAGAAGACTGTCGGTCTCATCGCCGTCGGGTTGTCGTTCCCGAATCACGGCCAAGCTGTGGTCTTCTCAGGACCGACGCCTATCATTGGCGCATTCATCCTGTTTTTTCTCGGCGCAATCTTTGGAGGAGCGCGGGTCGCTCGTCGCATTGGATCAGGAGTGCTCAAAGTTCGTCCGATGCAAGCGCTCGCGCAGCAGCTTGCGTCAGGTGGTGTGGTCTCGGTGCTGGCGATCGCGGGCGCGCCGGTGAGCATGACCCAGACGATTGACGGCGGATTGGTCGGAGTGGGTGCTGCGCAGCGCGCCTCCTCGATTCGCTGGGGGATAGTGAGGGAGATGGTTGGCAGCTGGCTTCTGACCCTACCGCTCGCGCTGCTTGTCGCCGCGGTCCTGCACCTGCTGGTGCGATTCATCTACTTCCCGGCTTGAGCTTCGGCCGCTCGATTCGCGCGCTGACCCGATCGAACGATCGGCGGTTTATCGAACTGCTCATGAATCAGGCTGACCTGACCGTTCGGGCCCTTCAGGTGGTGGAGAAGTTCGGCCGCGCACCCGGCGGCAACGAAGAGCTTGTCGACGAGGTGAAGGGAATCGAGCGCGAGGGCGATGCGAAGAGACGCATCCTGATCGACGAGCTGGCGCACACTTACGCGACACCGTTTGACCGCGAGGATCTCTTCGCTTTATCGCGCGCCATCGACGACATCCTTGACGCCGCCAATGAAACGGCGGTGGAGCTCGCGATCTACAAGATCGACCCACCCGAAGGCCTCAACGAGATGGCCAGGGTGCTGGTGGAGGGAGCCACGCACATCCGATCGGCGGTGGGAGAGCTACTGGCGCATCCAGGCGTCGCTTCGGAGCATGCGGTCCGGGCCAAGCGATCGGAGAATCGGATCGACG
Source organism: Candidatus Dormiibacterota bacterium (assembly GCA_036393875.1). Classification (GTDB taxonomy): domain Bacteria; phylum Chloroflexota; class Dormibacteria; order Dormibacterales; family Dormibacteraceae; genus UBA10449. The sequence goes on along the minus strand of DASWGF010000357.1, from coordinate 22,869 downwards.
GCCTTTACCACCAGGCGGTCGGCCGTCTTTTCGACAGCGGGCTCGAGGTGAGCCTGATTCTCAAGTCACGGGAGCTGTACCGCCATCTCAAGAACACAGCGGATCGTATCGACCGCGCCGCCGACGACATCTCGGTGATCGTCATCAAGCGGAGTTAGGTTTCGCGGGCCGCGTCCAACCAGCCGCGCAGACGATCTGAATCGAGCACCGCTACCGCCCGTTCCCAGCGACCCGTGTAGTAGCTCTTGAAGTCGTAGTCGATCGCCGAGATCCTGGCCTGGATGGCGCCCCACAACGTCCAGCCCACGTCCGACATCAACGCGAAGAGATTCATGCGCGCGAGCTGCTGGGGATCGGACCGTCCGAAGTAGGCCTGGCACAGAGCAGCCCGTAGCCCGTCATCGAACCCGGCCTCCTGCGCGGTGTTGCCGAGGTCGAAGCAGGGGTCGTTGTTGCCGCTCAGCTCGTAGTCGACGATGCGAAGCGCGGCGCCGTCGTCGATGAAGTTCTCGCACAGCAGGTCGTTGTGGCAGGGCACCGAGGCCAGGGACCCGGCGGCCACCGCGCGCTCGATCCCCGCGACCGTGGGCAGGCGGTCGCGGTAGTCGCGCGGAATCGTGACATCGTGGGTTTCGACGATGGCGAGGTAGGACTCGATGAGCCTGAACATGTTGAAGTCCTGGAGGAAACGCGGAGCCGCATGGAGGCGCCGGAACGACGCGGCCATCCGCTTGGCCATCTCCGCCGACTGCAGCGTCGTGGCCGACATGGTCGGCCCGTCGATGAACTCCAACACCATGACGTCGAGGTCGGGAATCACCTCCAGCACCTTGGGCCCGATCCCGGTCGTGGCCGCCGCCCTGGTGTTGTGCACCTCATTGGCGCGATCGATCGCCAGCAGCTCGGTGGACTGGCCAGGGATGCGAACCACATAGTCCTTGCCACGAGCCTCGACCAGGTAGTTCTCGTTGGTGAGGCCGCCGGAGAGTGGCGATATGCGCACGTTCTCGCCCTTCCACAGCGAGACGCGCTCGACCGCTTCGTCAGCCCTTGACATGCTCGCGCTGAACCACAGCATCGGTGGTGACGGCGGCCGGCACCATGCGTCCGAACACCTCGACCTCGACGCTGCCGCCGGGCTTGAGATCGATAGGCAGGTATGAAAAAGCCAGATTGCGGCGGACCGTAAAGCCGTATCCGCAGCTCCGCAGCCGGCCGATCACATGCCCGTCCCGATGAACCGCCTCCCCACCGTAGATTGGCACGTACTCCTCGCCGCCGACCGCCAGCGTGCGCAGACGGCGCGCAAGCCCTGCCTCGCGCGCGGCCAGAAGCGTTTCGCGGCCGTTGAACGCGGGCTTCTCGAAGTGGACGCAGAAGCCCAGGCCTGCCTCCAGCGGGTTGTCGAGGAGCGTCAGGTCGGTGCCGTAGTAGCGGTAGCCCTTTTCCATCCGGAGCCCCTCCAGTACGCGGTAGCCTCCCGGCCGGATGCCGGCCGTGCGTCCGGCGTGCATCAGCCGGTCCCACACCTGCCCGGCCCAGGCGGGGTCGAGGTACAGCTCCCATCCGAGCTCCCCAACATATGTGACGCGCTGAGCCAGCGCGGTCGCGCCGCCGATGCTCAGGGTTCGCGCGTGCATGAACGGAAAGCCCTCATCCGAGACATCGTCGTCCGTCACGTGCCCGAGGATGTCGCGCGCAAGCGGACCCCACATCCCGATGACCGAGAAATCCTCCGTCGACTCGCGGAGCTCGACGGGCTCATCGTCATCTCGCACCTGCAGGCGCAGCCAGCCCATGTCGGTGTTCACGTACCCGGCGCCGGTCACGACGCGGAAGTGGTCCTCGCCCAGTCTCGTGATGGTCACATCGGCGGCGATGCCGCCATCCTTCTCGAGCAGCTGCGTGTAGACCACGCTGCCTACCGGCCGGTCGACGAGGTTGCCGGCCACGCGCTCCAGCAGAGGCAGGGCGCCGGCGCCGCTCACTTCGATCTTTCCGAACGACGTCATGTCGATGATGCCGGCGCACTCGCGGAATGCGGCGTGCTCTTCCGCCAGCAGGTCGAAGTAGGGTGGGCGCGACCAACCGAAACGTCGCTGGTCGGCGCCCGCGCGGCGCCACGGCCGGCCCGGCTCGTAGTAATCGACCCGCTCCCAGCCGTGCTTGGCCCAGAACACCGCCCCCAGGTCCTGCATGCGGGTGTGCAGCGCGCTGGTGCGGCGCGGCCGGCCCCATTCGTCGGCATCGAATGGATAACGCAGGTAGTAGTAGTAGCGGTAGGCCTCACGCGCGAGGTCCGCCGCATAGCGCGCATCGCGATGAACAGGACCGAAGCGCCAGCAGCGATAGGGATGCAGGTCGAGCTCCGTCTCGCCGCCTGTCACCCACTCTGCGAGCGCGCGCCCGATGCCGCCGGCGCCGCCGAATCCGTTGAGCGAGAGACCGGCCGCCAGGTACAGACCGCGGACGCCCGGCACCGGGCCGAGCAGCGGATTGGCGTCAGGCGTCATCGCGTCGGGGTGGCAGACGAGCTTGACGATCCCGGCGTCGCCGAGGAATGGGAACCGGCGCGCCGCGCCGCGAAGGAGCGGCTCGAAGCGCGCCTGGTCGGGAGGCAAGGACGTTCCAGAGTGGTCCCAGGGCACGCCGTCGATCCAGCGCGCGACAGGATCGGACTCGTACCCGCCGAGGATCACGCCCTCCGCCTCCGCCTTGCCGTACACGAGGTTGTCCGGATCGCGGAAGCACGGCATGTCGTTGGGCAGCTCGTGACCGGGAACCGCGCGGAGGGCCGCGTGTTGATGATCGACCGGCGTCGAAATCACCTGTGCACCCGCCATGGCGGCGATCTGGGGCGCCCAGATCCCCGCCGCCACCACCACGACCTCGGTCTCGATCCTCCCTGTCTCGGTGACGACCGCCGAGATCGAGCCGCGGCTCGACAGCTCGATCCCCGTGACGCGCATGCCCGTCGTGACCACCGCGCCCAGCTCTCTTGCGGCTCGCGCCAGCGCATGCGTCGCCGTGTGCGGATCGAGGCTCCCATCGCCGGGCACCCACACTGCGCCGTACAGCGATCGGGTGGTGATCGCCGGCATCAGCTTGGCCGCTTCGCCGGCCGACACGAGCTCGACGTCGAGCCCGATCCCACGCGCGCGGCTTGCCGTGCGCTGCAGCTCCATCAGTTGCTCGTGGCTCGACGCAAAGCGCAGGCTGCCGACCGTTTCGAACACGCCGAGCTCGCGGTACAGCTCGATGCTGTAGCGGCGGAATCGCATCATCGTCGGCGAAGGGTTGAACTGCGTGACCAGCCCGGCCGCGTGGCACGTCGATCCGCTCGTCAGCTCGCCCTTCTCGACCAGGCGCACGTCATGCACGCCGGCTTTGGCAAGGTGGAAGGCGACGCTGCAGCCGGTGATGCCGCCGCCGATGACGACGGCGCCGGCCTGCTTCGCGTTACTCATCCAGGCCGGGTGCCCGAGCGTCCCATGCTTTGCGGCGCTCCACCGCCTCCGAGAGCAGCGTCGCGAGGTCGACGACTTTCAGCTTCGCCCCCGTCTCACGCACTCCGTCGTCGAGCATCACGGTGCAGAAGGGACACGCCACAGCCAGCGTCTGGGCGCCGGTGGCGGCCGCTTCGCGCACGCGCTCCTGGTTGATCGCCCGGCCGCGGCTCTCCTCCATCCACATCCGCGCGCCCCCCGCGCCGCAGCAGAAGGTGCGCTTCCCGCTGCGAGCCATCTCCACCGGCTTCCCCGCCGCGGCCACCAGCTCGCGCGGCTCGGCGATGACGTCGTTGTGGCGTGCGAGGTAGCAGGAGTCGTGATATGTGATGGCTCTGTCCGCGGCCAATGGTTTGATCTTGCCTTCGCGCATCAACCCCGCCAGGAAAGCGGTGTGGTGCACGACCTCGTAGCGGCCGCCGAAGTCCGGGTACTCGTTGGCGAGGGTGTTGAAGCAGTGCGGGCAGGTGGTCACGATCTTCTTGACGCCGGACGAGTTCAGTGTCCCGACGTTCTGCCGTGCCTGCTGCTGGAACGTGTACTCATCACCCATCCGGCGCGCGGGGTCGCCGGTGCACGACTCGCGCGGCCCGAGGATCGCGAAGTCCACCCCTGCCTCCTTGAGCAGTTTCGCGGTCGAGATGGCGCCCTTGCGGGCGCGCTCATCGTAGGCCGGCGCGCAGCCGACCCAGAACAGGACGTCGGGCGGCTCCTCCCCAGGCTGGAGCACATGCACGCCGAGCCCGTCCGCCCAGTGCGCGCGGTCCGCCTGAGGCTTGCCCCAGGGGTTCGAAGCGCGATCGATGTCGCGCAGCATCGGCGCCACCTCCGCCGGAAATCGCGACTCGACCATGACCAGGTTGCGCCGCAGGTCGATGATGTGGTCGATGTGCTCGATGCCGACCGGGCATTCCTGCTGGCACGCGCCGCAGGTGACGCAGTCCCACACGACGTTGTCGGTCACCGCGTTCGGCACAAGTGGCGTTGGGGCCCCGCTCAAGAGCTGATCCCGAATCGCCATGATCAGGAGCTTCGGCGAGAGCTCCTTGCCGGTATTGAAAGCTGGACACACGTCCTGGCACCGGCCGCATTCGGTGCAGGACATCGTGTCGACCATCTGCTTCCAGGTGAGGTCGGCGGCCGTGGCGGCCCCGTACCGGACCTCATCGTCGGGCGCTTCGAGGTTGATCGGCTCCAAGCGCCCGCGTTTCCTGGTGCGGCCGAAGAAGACATTGACCGCGGCCAGGAAGATGTGCAGGTGCTTCGAGTAGGGGAGGTAGACGAGGAAGCTGAGGATGATCAGCACGTGCGTCCAGACCGCGGCGCGCTCGAGGTATGGCGCCCACGACAGAGGCACGGCCTGCGCGAGGAGGCTCGATATCGGCGCCCAGGCTGCGGGATATTCATTGAGCCCGAGTGCGATCCGGCTCGCATGCCAGACGAACAAAGAGATGACGATGCCCGCAATCAGGAGCAGGATCAGGTCCGCTTCACGCACGTGGCTGCCGGCGAATCGCCGCGGCCGCTGCACCTTGCGGATGAAGAATGCGGCGATCACGCCTCCCAGCACGAGGAACGCGAAGACGTCTACGAGCAGCGCGTACCAACCCTGGCGGCCGAGCCACGGCAACGTGGCGTGCTCGTCGACCACGCCGATCATCGCGATGAAGATCGTTGGGAACAACACGATGAAGCCCCAGAAGATGGCGGCGTGCATGAGGCCGGGCCCCAACCGTTGGAGGAGCTTGCTCTGCCCGACCACAACCACGGCCTCGGCCTGGGCGCGCCCGGGCAGGTCGTCGAATCGCGCGACCGGCTTCCCCATGCGGATGAGCCGATAGAGCAGCAGCGCGCGGCGCGCAAACAGCACGATCGCGACGGCCAGCACGACGCCGAAAGCCGCCGCGGCGATCGGGTTCACTGTTCCCTCTCCCCACCGGGGAGAGGGTTAGGGAGTGGGGCGTGAGCAGCCCTGGCCGCCCGAATCTCGGCTGAGATGGCCGGCACGATCTCCTTCAGGTCACCGACCACGGCGTAATCGGCGTTCGTCATGATCGGCGCCTCGGCGTCGGAGTTGATGGCCAGGATGCGCTTGGCGCCCTTGCAACCGGCCATGTGCTGCGTGGCGCCGGAGATCCCGCACGCGATGTACAGCTCGGGCGCGATCTTGGTGCCTGTCTGGCCGACCTGGTCGGAGTGGGGCCGCCAGCCGGCGCTGGTCACGACCCGCGAGCAGCCAACGGCGCCGCCGAGCAGGCCGGCCAGCTCCTCGATGATGGCGAACCCCTCCTTCGAGCCCACCCCACGGCCCCCGCTGACGACAACCTTCGCTTCCGCCAGCGACACGCCGCCGGCAGGCGGAGCGACGTGTTCGGCGACCCTCACCATCAGGTCGCGTGGGTCGAGTTCATCGATGAACCTCTTGACATCGGCCTCGATCGGAGCCGGCCCCTCCGTGACACGAAACGTGTACGGCGCAACGGTGATGAGCGGCCGCGGGCTGTGGAGAGCGGCGGTTTCCAGTAGGCTGCCGCCCCACCGGCTTCGCACCACGCCGACAGGATTCCCGGGCGTCGCCGCGATGCAGTTGGACGCAAAGGGAAGGCCGGCGCGCGCAGCCAGTCGCGCCATGATGTCGTTGCCGCGGTCGGTGCCGGCGGCGAACACGGCCGACACATTGAGGTCGTCGGCGCTGCGTTGAAGGATCGCCGCGATCGCATCGGGTGCGAAGGGCTCGACCGCATCGGCATGCACAGCATGAAGGGGGCCTCCCCACGACCGCGCGAGTGTCAGTGCCTGCAGCGAGGCCTCGCCGTCCTCCATCAGAATCAGGACGCTCAAACGAGGCCGATGTCCCGCAGCATCTCGACCACGGCCGGCGCGGCCGGTGGACCAAAGCCAAGCGCCTTGGTTTGGCGACCCGGGCCGCCCGGAACCACCAGATCGATCAGTCGAAGCCGTGACTCAGGTCGAGCCGGCGAAGAGGTGGCGACCGGCTTGCGGCCGGCGCGCATGCGTCCCGGCACCGATGGGTAGCGCGGCAGGTTCAACCCTTCCTTGACGGTGAGCACGGCCGGCATCGGGACCACGTACACGTCGCGGCCGCCGTCCGCCTCCTGCTCGCATCGCACCGATCCGCCCTCAACCCTCGCCCCCTTGAGCCCGGTCACTGCCGGGCGGCCAAGCGCACGCGCGACACGCAGCCCGACCTGGTAGCCACCCGAGTCGGCGGACTCGTTGCCGAAGAAGATCAGGTCGAAAAGACCGTACGTTTCCTCTTCGGCGCGGATGGCATCGGTGATCGCAGCCGCCGTGCCCTCGGGATCCCACTCCGCGCCGTCCGTTTGGAGGTGGATCGCGCGGTCGATGCCCAGTGCCATGGCGTCGCGCAGCTGCTCGATCGCCTCGGGTGGGCCGAGAGTGAGCACGACCGACTCACCGCCGTTCGCCTCGATCAGCCGCACCGCCTCCTCGACCCCGCACTCCTCGTGAGGGCTGATCGTGAAACCGAGATGTCGGGTTTCGAGCGCCATCTTGTCGGGGGCGAGCACCATCTTGCCGCCGGTGAACGGCACGCGCTTGACGCACACGAGGACTCTCATGACCGGATGCGCGCGTTCTCGGGATCGAACAACGGCGCCGAGCCAACCACGGCGACCGTGACCGGGTAGCGCTCGCCCATGTACTGCACCGAGAGCTTGGTGCCGAGAACGGCCTCCTCGAGCGGGAGGTAAGACATGAGGATGTGCTTGCCGACGGACGGGCCCGCGCCCGCGCTGGTGACGTACGAGCGGCGGCCGCGGCGGTCGGTGATGGCGGCGCCGTCCCGGGTCAGGACAGGTTCGCGCCCGAGCATGTACCGCTTCTCGCCGCTCCTTGATTGGTGATCGTCCACGGTCAGCGTGCAGAGCACCGCCGCCGGCTCTTCCTCGCGGTGCCGGAGGTGTGCCTCCTTGCCCACGAAGTCCTCGCTCTTCACGCGCGGCGCCTGCATGCCGGCCTCGACCACGTTGTACTCGGTCTCGAGCTCGTTGCCATGGGCGCGGTAGCACTTCTCGAGCCGACCGGTCGTGCCGTACACACCGATGCCGCACGCGGCGAGGCCGAACGGCCGCCCGGCTTCCCACAATATGTCCCAGAGCTTCAGTCCCTGGTCGATGGACACGTACAGCTCCCAGCCCAGGTCGCCGACATACGAGATTCGGGATGCCAGGACGCGCACCGTGCCGATGTCGATCGTCCGGCAGGCGCCGAACTTGAAGCCGTCGTTCGAGACATCATCGCTGGTCGCCGCCATGAGGATGTGGCGCGCGCGAGGGCCCCACAGACCCACCGTCGTCATCGCCGTCGTCAGGTCGAAGAGCTGCGCCGAGCCATCGGCGGGCAGGTGGTCGGCGAACCATTTCTTGTCGGACATGCCGGACGCGCCGCCGGTGACGACGCGAAAGTGCTCGTCGCCCAGCCGCATGACCGTGAGGTCGGACTTGAAGCCGCCGTTGTGGCTGAGGACCGGCGTGTAGACGTTGCGGCCGGCGGGCACGTCCACCTGCCGCAGGGTGACTTGCTGCACCGCCTCCAAGGCGCCGGGGCCCTGGATGTCGAAGATGGTGAAGGCGGAGAGGTCGAAGATGCCCGCTCGCTCGCGCATCGCGAGGTGCTCGGCGTTGATGATGGGCGACCACCACCGCGACTCCCACTCGGCAGTGCGCCTGGTGACGCGATCGCCGAACTCATCGAGCAGCGGCGCGTTGGACTCGTACCACATCGGGCGTTCCCAGCCGGCGGCCTCGAAGAACATCGCTCCCAGCTCCCGCTCGCGCTCGTGGAAGGGCGCCAGTCGAACGTTGCGGTTGGACGCCCACTGTTCGCTCGGGTGAACGATGCCATAGGTCTTGTTGAAACCTTCGGCGGCCCTGGCGCGCACATGCGCGCGCGTCCTTTGATGTTCGTGGAAGCGGGCGATGTCCGAAGAATGGAGGTCGATCTCGGACTCGCCGTGCACCATCCATTCGGCGAGCGCCTTGCCGGTTCCGGGGCCTTCCTTGACCCATACCGCCGCCGCCGACCACAGGCCGCAAACGTCTGGCGACTCCCCAAGGACGGGCATCCCGTCGGACGTGAGCGACAGGATTCCGTTGATGGCGTACTTCACGCCGACCTTCTCGTCGCCGACGATCTCGGGCATCAGCTCGAGGGCGTGCTGCATCTGGAGCTCGAAGTCAGGTTGCGTGAACGGGAACTCCGTCGGCGACAGCGCGGCGCGTTCGATGGGCGGGATGTCGTCCGGGTCGTAGAGGATCGGGCGGTGCGCGTAGGAGCCGATCTCGAGGTCGCCTCCGGCCTGGCGCTCGTACATGTTTGTGTCCATGTCGCGGACGATCGGCACCTCGATGTCACCCTTGGCGCTCGCGAAGCGCGGCACGGGGCCGACGTCGATCATCTGATGCACAGCCGGCGTGAGCGGGATGCGGGCGCCGGCCATGAGGGCGACGCGAGGACTCCAGACCCCACACGTGATCACGACCGTCTCGGCCTCGATCTCGCCGGCCGTCGTCCGTACGCAGCGAACGCGGCCGTGTTCGACGTCGATCGCCACGACCTCGGTCTTCGGCACCACCTGCAGGGCACCCGTGGCCTGCGCGCGCTCGCGCATGATCGTGCCCGCGCGCAAAGAGTCGACCACGCCGACCCCAGGCGTGTAGAAGCCGCCGAGGATGATCGACTGGTCGATGAAGGGAACGAGGTCTTTGACCTGGGCAGGTGTGATGAGGGAGACCGGCTCGATGCCCCACGACACAGCTGAGGACATCCGGCGCGCGAGCTCCTGCATCCGCTCCTTCGTGCGCGCGACCTCGATGCCGCCCGACTGGGTGAAGACCCCCATCTCCCTGTACTGGTTGACGCTTTCCACGGTGAGGGCGGTCATCTCCTTCGAGTGGTCGACCAGGTAGATGAAGTTCGAGGCGTGGCCCGTGGATCCACCGGGGTTCGGAAGCGGACCCTTGTCGATGAGGACGACGTCCCGCCAGCCCAGCCGGCACAGGTGGTAGGCCACGCTGTTGCCGACGATGCCGCACCCGATCACGACAGCCCGGGCGTGGGCGGGCAGGTTGCTCATCGCTCTTCGCTCTCCATCGTCAGTCCGGCTGGTAGGGCGAGCGGACCTCCTCGGGCAGCTCGTACCAAGGCATCCGGTCGCCCACCCGGGCGCGCAGCTTCCACTTCAACGGCTTGGGCTGCGCTTCGATCGCCGACCACAGCTCATCCAGCCTCGACCCCACCAGGGCGCGGTCGACGTCGAGCTCGTTGAGCGTCTTCCGCAGCTTCCCGACGTTCACCTGCAGCGTTCGGTACATGCCCCAGTCATCGGCCGCGACGCGAGCGAGATAGCGCGGGTCGATCGCGTCGGCGTCGTCCTCTGCTATCGGATGGTCTAGCAGCAGGGCCGTGAGGTCGACAAGGTCTTTGCGGTTGACCTCGTAGATCTGCAGCTTGCTCAGCAGCAGGTCGGACGGGCTCGCGCATGGGCCCTCGCAGTCCAGGCGGTCGCGAAGGTCGATGACGTGGGACATCTTGAACCAGTCGATGAAGATGTCGACCTGGCGGTTGTGGTCGTTGTCGTAGAAGTAAAGCCGGCGGTCCCCCTGCATCAGGTTGAACCGCTCGTTGGCTTCGTAACCGAGGGCGGGGAACAGCTTGAGCACACCCTGCCGATCGCGCTTCGAGATCGCGTAGTCGAGGTCTCCGTACTTGCGTTTCAGCGGCGGCTTCTGCGCGCTTGGAGAATGAAGGTGTATCCCGGCCCCGCCCAGCAGCCTGATGCTCACCCCCGCCGCATCAGCCGCGGCCGCGACACGCCCTGCTTCGGCGATCGGGTCCTCGAGCGGGCCGTTTCCCGTCAAGGCGAGCCCTCGATCTCGATGACGATCGTCTTGAGGTCCGTCATCTGCTCGAGGGCAAAGCGCCCGCCGACCCGGCCGATGCCGCTGTGCTTGCCCGCCCGCCCACCAAAGGGAAGGTGGGCCTCCCAGTAATTGGACGACTCGTTGATGTTCACCCAGCCCATCTCCAGGCCGTCGGCAAAGCGAAGCGCGCGCGACAGGTCTTTCGTATAGACGGCGCCGAGAAGCCCGTAGGGCGAGTCGTTGGCGAGGGCGAGCGCGTGGCCCTCATCACGAAACTTGATCACGGGCGCCACCGGGCCGAACGTCTCCTCCAGGCTCACCCGCATCTTGGGCTCGACGCCGTCCAGGATCGTGGCCGGGTAGTAGAGGCGGGTCGGGAAGCCATCCGCCCGCTTGCCGCCCATGACCACACGCGCGCCGTGCGCCACCGCATCGGCCACGTGCTCATCCATCTTGGTCGCGACGCCCTCGTTGTTCAGCGGGCCGAGCGTCGTGTCGGGTGCGAACGGATCGCCCAGGCGCAGCCGGCGCGCGGCGGCTTCGAGGCGCTCGAGGAACTCGTCGTGGATCGACTCCTGCACTAGGATGCGCTCACCGGCCGTACAGCTCTGGCCCGCGCACAGGTAGCAGCCGACGATAGTCCCTTCGACCGCCTTGGCGAGGTCGGCATCGCTGAACACGACCATTGGCCCGTTGCCGCCCAGTTCGAGCATCACGTGCTTGCCGGCCGCCCGGCGAGCGACCGACGCACCCGTCTCGGTCGAGCCGACGAACCCGACCCCGTCGATGAGCTCGTGGCCGGCGACCTCGTCGCCGACCTCGGCGCCGGGTCCCGTGACCAGGTTCATGGCTCCGTTCGGAAGGTCGGCCTCGGCGATGCACTCCATGAGCGCGACCGAGATCACGCTGGTCGAGGATGCCGGAGTCCACACGACCGTGTTGCCGGCGGCGAGCGCGGGAGCGATCAGCTCGGCGGCCATCGTCAGCGGCCAGTTCCAGGGCGTGATGATCCCGTATACGCCGCGTGGGTAATGGCGGGCGAAAACGAGCTTGCTTGGGCTGGCCGATGGAAGGACTCGACCCTCGAGCCGCTTCACGTCTTCGGCCGCGATGCGGAAATACTCGGCCGCCTCGTCGACCTCGCCCAGCGCTTCGGCCACCAGCGGCTTGCCCTGGTCGAGCGTGAGGATGCGCCCGAGCTCCTCGCGCCGGCGCTCGATCGCCTCCGCGACCTTGTGCAGCCGTCTCGAGCGCTCGAAACCTTTGAGCGCAGCCATCGGCTTTTTGCCGCGGTGCGCGGCTTCGATCGCCTTGCGCGCATCGGCGCGCGTGCCCTTCGGCACCTGTGCGATCACCTCGCCGGTCGCGGGACTCGTGGCGTCGAAATGCTTGCCGCTCTCGGAATCGACCCACTTCCCGTTGACGAACATCTTCTTCACTGAGCGGGCGACGTCCACCGTCATTTCTTGTCTCCAGCCATGCGGGCGGCGCGCTTGCTGCCGAGGTCGAATGCGCGGGCGTAGATACGACGGTACGCGGCGGCATCGACGTCGCGCGGGTTGCCGATGCTCTGCGGGTCGGCGGCCGCCTTGTCCGCGAGCACCGGGATCTCGTCCCTCGCGAAGCCGAGCTCTTCCAGGCTCGGTATCTCCACGTCGACCGTCAGCTGGTGCACGTACTCCACCGCCATCTCGGCTGCGCGCCACATGGATACGTCGCGCACGTCGATTCCAAATGCCGTGGCCATCCGGGCGAAGCGCTCCGGCTCGCCGGCGTGGTTGTACTCCATGACCGGGCCGAGCAGGCGAGCCGTGAGCGCCCCGTGCGGCGCATCGTGCACGCCGCCCGCGGTCTGGCTCATCGCGTGGGCGGCGCCGGCCGAATCGGTGCCATAAGCCAGCCCGGCCAGCATGGCCGCTGCGCTCATGTGATAACGCGCCTCGACGTTGGCGCCCTGCGAGAAGGCGACCCGAAGATAGCGCGCGACGTGCTCCATCGCCAGCAACGCCACGGCATCGGTGAACGGCTGGTGATAGGTCATCGTGTAGCACTCGACGGCGTGCGCAAGCGCGTCCATGCCCGTGCCCGCGGTGACACCTGCCGGGAGCTTCACCGTGAGCTCGGGGTCGATGACTGCGACCCAGGATGCGATGTTCGGCGTGCCGCCCACGTTGAACTTGATCTTTCGCTTCGGGTCGGTGATCACCGCCCAGAGCGTCACCTCGCTGCCGGTCCCGGCGGTGGTCGGCACGGCGATCAGGGGTGGGATGCGTTTCGCGATCGGGCTGTGGCCCCATTCGTACCCGAGGATGCTGCCCTCGTGAGCGGCCACGACGCCGATCCCCTTGGCGGTGTCGATCGAGCTGCCGCCTCCGATCGCGACCAGGCCGTCGCAGCCCTGCGAGTGATACTCGGCGGCGCCGGCATCGACCAGGTCGACACCTGGGTTGGCGCGCACCCGATCGAACACGACCGGCTCGCAGTCCGCGCCGCGCAGGACCTCGAGTGCGGTGTCCAGCAAGCCCGCCGCTTTGACGCCGGGATCGGTGACGAGCAGCGGCCGCCGGATGCCAAGCAGCCCAGCCTCGGTCCCCAATTCGCGAATGGCGCCAAGGCGCTGGACGAGACGGGTCGGGCTCTGGTAGGTGCGAAGGGTGTATTCCAGCATGGGTTAGAAAGAGTGGCCTCCGCGCTTGCGCGCGGAGGCCGTAGAGCTTCTATTCAACCGGAATCTCGTGATGGATGCGGTTGAGGTCGATTCCCTGCCGCCGCCTGACATAGAAGGCGACGACGTAGATGACGACGGCCACGACGTAGGTCGCGATGAAGTAGATGACAGAGTTGGGCGTCTTCTGGAGCGAGGTCCCGTAGAGGTTGTCGCCGTTGAAAGACCACTCGTAGAGCATGAAGAGCAAGAACAATCCGGTGATCACACCGACGACCGTGATCAGGGGCACCCCGGCGACCTTGTACCGGGCGACCGGCGAGGCGTCGTAGAGGTCCTTGCGCCTCCAGGGCAGGACGACGGCTGCAACCACCGTCGCGAGGAAGGTCAGAGCAAGCACCGCGGTAGCATCCAGAAATACGCTGGTGAAGTCCGGCTTGTAGGCGTAGATCGCGCTGATCACGATCGACGGCACGATCATCAGAACCAATGCGCCGTACGGCACGCGTCGCTTGGCCGAGATGTTGGCCGCCCATGACGGCAGCACTCGATCGAACGCGGCGGCGAAGATGACTCGGGTCGACGAAAGGAACAGGGTTCCGGCCCAGCCGAAGAACCACAGGCCCATGACGATGATCAGCAGGGCCTGGAAGAGGTGGCTGTTGACCAGGAATCCCGCAAACATCACGGGATATGGCCAGATCGGAACGGGCGGGGCAACCGCGCCCTGGACTGCGAACAAGTTGTTCCAGTAAGCCGCATTGGCTGACTGATAGAAGTTCCAACCAATGGTCTTGTTGATCAAGATCACGACGAACGCAACCAGAGCCACCGTGACCCAAAGCCCCCAGAACATGCTCCAGAACGGCTTGCGGATGTCCTTGGCTCCGCGGACCTCGCCGTACAGGGTGGCGCCCCAGTTGGGCCACAGCAGGTAGAAAGCCAACCAGGGGAGCAGAAGCAGCAGCGGACCGAATGCCAGCGATCCGAAGCTCGAGCCGGCGAATGTCTTGCTGGCTGCGTCGATCGTTCCCTGATAAGCATTGGCGGGCGCGCCGAAGATGCTGGTGGCCTCGCGGTTGAAGGCATTCTGGAAGTCCTGGGGACTCGCGAACAAGAGCAGCCCGCACACGACCACCAGGCCGCCGATACCGATCCAGAAGCAGATCTTCTGGATGCGCGCGTAGGTCTCCATGCCCATCGTGACGACAATGCTCACGAAGGCCAGAACGATCAGGCACGAGACGAAGATGCCGGTCTGGCTGGTGAAGAACGTGGCGACGCTGGTCCAGCCAAGCGTGTACGCGAGGGGAGAGAAGAACTGGACCACCAGGATGTTCGCGTAAATCGGCGCCCAGAGGAACAGCGTGAACCACCAGCCGGTCATGGATAGGACGAAACCAAGTCCGCCCCCGAGCACGCGGCTCTGCCAGGCGTAGTCACCGCCCGTGCGGGGCATGACGCTCACCAACATTGAGTACGTGACGACGAGGAAAGTGCAAAGCACGCCGAACAGCAGGATCGCGGCGAGCACCTGGCCGTCCGGAACTGTATAGGCGTACGACATGCCGTACAGGCCGAGCGTGATCAGGTTTACGGACCAGAACGAATAAACAAAGGCATCGAACGTCGACCAGGCCTTGACCAGTCCGGTCGCGTTGCGCAGGAACAGCGTCGGCCGCGAACCGGCCGAGCCCATCGTTGTTTCAGCCATCTTTTTTCTCCTTCTCCTCTTCCGCGTTACCCGTTGACCAGCTGATAGCTCTTGATGCCCTTCTTGGCATCGAGGTTGATCACGGCGGCCATGAGGATTCCCTCCTCGTAGGCGCTGCCGGGGTTGATGGCAAGCGTCTTGCCGAGCTTGACCGCGCCCTTGCTCTCGTGGATGTGTCCGTGCAGCGACAGCAGCGGCTGGTGCTTGTCGATTATCTGGCGGACTGCGGTGGAGCCGACCGGGCGCAGCGCCCGGCCGCCATGCAGCAGCTTGAGGTCGGCGTCGATGGCGGGCGCCTCGTCCAGGCCCGAGCGGTAAGGCGGGCAGTGAAGGTTGAAGATTGCGTGCGAGAAATCACTGACGTTGCGCGCCATCGCCTCGATCCGCTCGCCCAGCTTCTGCTCAGTCTCCTCTCGGTGGGTGTTCCACGGCGTGTGGTTGGACCAACCGGTCGAGATCATCTTGAAACCTTCGATCTCCACCACCTGGCCTTCGCCCAACTCGACCATGTCGGATTCCCGGACGACGTCGTCCACCTCCATCTCGTCGTCGTTTCCCGGGCACACGAAGACACGCACACCGGAGCCGCGCAGCTTCTCCCCAGCCATGTTCATCCAGCGCCGGACGCCGTCCAGCATGATCTCCTGGAAGCACTCCTTCCGCTTCTCCGCGTCCTCGTCCAGCTCCTGCAAGCGTTCGGGAGTCACATGCAGCGGGTAGTAGCCCTTCCGCCGGATCTGGTTCTCGATATCGCCGACCTGGTCGGCCGAGACCACCTGGCGGTCGGCGGCGATGGTCACCGTGTAGTGGCCGTTCTCCTCGACGATCGGGATCATCGCCTTGCCCGTCATGTCGCCGCCGCAGATGAGGATCTCGGCCTCATAGAACTTGGCCGCGTTCAAGAACTTGCGCCAGCACATCTCGGACCCGTGCAGGTCGGTGGCGAAAAAGATCCTGGGCATCAGTTATCGCTCCACCAACACTTTGCGAATTTCCCGCTCGAACCCGATGACGTGCCGCTGCATGCATTCGTCGGCGCGCTGGCCATCGCCGCCGAGGATCGCCCGCAGCAGCTCGACGTGCTCTTCGACCGCTTCGCGCAGTCGCACGCCCCGGTCGAGGACCAGGTACCACAGCCGCAGGCTGAGATTGAAGTACCGGTCCAGCGTGTTTTCGAGAAACGGGTTGCGCGCCGAGCGATAGATCTGGCGGTGGATCTCCTGGTCCAGCTGCATGAGCTCGCGCTGGTTGGTGAGCTCGACCCGATCAAGACGCTCGAGGAGGTCGCCGATCGCCGCCCGGTCGGTGGCCGTGCCGCGCTCGGCGGCCAGCCTCGCCGCGTGGCCCTCGAGGACGACACGAACCTCGGTGATGCGCGCCAAGTCGGTGATGTTGACGTCGGTGACGAAGGTCCCTCGGTGAGGCACGCTTCGAACCAGGTTTTCCCAAGCGAGGCGCTGGAGCGCCTCCCGGATCGGCGTGCGCCCGATGTCGAGCTCGTCGCGCAGGCGCCCCTCCTCCACCACCGATCCAGGCGGCATGTCGAGGCACACGATGCGGTCTCGAATCCGAAGGTAGGCTTCCTCGCTATGCGAGCGTGCGACGTGTGGGACCAAGCTCTGCGTACGACCGGCCCCCAGCGCGCGAGCTTGCGAGACCAACCCCCGTCGTCCCTCCCCAATTCGGGCCATCGACCGATATGCGACCGATATACCGCCACGAAACGTAGCACCGCCTGGAAAGTCCGTCAAATGCCCGGCTAATCGGGCAAAGGGGAGCCGCGGGTCTCGGGCAGGAGGAGCAAGAGAGCCGACCCGGCGAAGGCGACGATGCCGGTCAAGCCCAGGGCGGTCCCAAGCCCGACGGATTGCGAGAGCAGACCCACCACCTGCAGCCCGGCCACGCTTCCGACCGCCGCCGCGACCGATCCCATGGCCTCGGCCGTCGCCCTGGCCCGGGTCGGAAAAAGCTCTGCCGTCCACGACCCAAAGACGGGTGTGGCCGCGCTGGCGAATGAGCTCCACAGCACGTTGCCGATCACGAAGACCGGAGTCCCGCCGATGAAGCTGAGGCCTGCGGACATCGCAGTGGCTGCGGTGAGCGCCGTGCCTGGGCCGCGGCGGCCGAATCGGTCGGTCAGGAAACCCCCTGCCACGTAAGACGCTCCGCCGGCCACGCCGGAAACGACGATCAGCTCGCTGATCCCGACCGGGCTCATGTGCAGGACCTGGCTCGCGAACAGAGTGAACAGCAGGCCCGCTGGTTCGAGGAGTACGGCTAGCAGCGCCGTGATGCCGGCGATCACGAACAGGCGGCGGCGCCAAGCAGGCTGGATGAGGAGTCGCAGCGCCGAGCCAGAAAAGCGTGCTCGCTGCCACGCGCGTCCTTCAGGCAATCGCATCCAGATCAGCGGAGCCGCCACCAATCCGATTCCGCCCGCCAGGAAGAGCCAGCGCCAGTGGGGCGCGACGACCGGGTAGGCGATGACGGTGAGCCCGGTGCCTGCGCCGCTGAGCACCGCGAGCACGCTCACCGCCTGGCCTCGGCGCCCGGCAGGCGCCTCTTCGACGATCAGGGCGGTGGCCACCCCGCCGACCAGGACTTCGAAGCAGACGGCGATGAGCCGGAGCACCGCCAGCGTCTCCAGAGACGGGGCAAACGCGCTGGCGAAATTGGCGATCGAAAACCCGGCGACGCCGAAGGCGATCAGCCGCCTCCGGCCGAAGCGGTCGGCCAGCGTCGCGAGGGGTAGAGCGCCAAGACCACCCAGGGCGAGGACCGAGCCGAGGTTCGAGAGCGCCGGGACGCGGGCATGAAACTCGCCCGCGATCGCCGGCAGAGCCAGAACGAGCACGGAACCATCGAACGCGGTGAGCACCACTGCCAGGCCTGCCCAGGTCAGGGTTCGCCGCTGTTGTGGGTCCAGCTCCACTAGAGGAGATGGAGCTTCTTGAGGAGGTACGGGCCGGGGCCGAGAAAGCCGCAGGTGGCCGCGATGTGGGCGATCGAGACCCCCAGCAGCGATGGCGGGCCCGGAAGGAGCCAGAACGCCAGGCCCAGGGGAATGCCCGCGAGCGCCGTCGCCAGGGTCTCGGCCCAGGGCCAGCCCAGCCGGTGATAGAGGACGTAAGAGGCGGTGCCGACGACAAAACCCACCGGCGCGCCCAGCGCGATGCCGAGCCCGCCCTGGACCAACCCTCGAAAGAATGCCTCCTCGATCGGGCCGTTGAGAACGTAAAAGCCGGCCTGGAACGCCGCGTCGTCGCTTCCAGCCGGAACGCTCAGAGCGCCGCGCCGTCGGGCCAGCCACAGCTGCACGAACGTCGCCGCCACGAACAGCCCCGGCGCGGCCACTCCAGCGAACACGAGCTGTGCACCGAGCCTGCCGGCCGAGAAGCCAAGCCATGAAGGCCGCCAGACGATCTCGACCACAGCCACGACCGCAGCGAACGGAAGCAGGCGGCGGAGGAGGTCCGGAGCCATCCATCCCCAGCTCTCGGGAATACGGGTGAGCACCGCTCGCGTTCCACCATCAGGCCTCATGGAGTTCGAGCTCTATTACGACTATCTCTGCCCGTTCGTTTACAGAGCGTCACTGCTGCTCGCGAACGTGGCCGCCGAGCGTCCAACCGACGTTCGCTGGCGGTACTTCTCTCTGACCCAGGTGAACTCGAAAGAAGAGGGCTGGACCGCGTGGGCTGCGCCCGCGGCCGAGAGGGTGCGTGGCCGCCTTGCGTTCAAAGCCGCGGAGGCCGCCCGACGACAGGATCGCTTCGCCCCCTTCCATGCCAGCCTCCTGACTGCTCGGCACCAAGACCGGCTCGATATAGACGACTCCAAGGTGGTCGCGCAGGTCGCAGAGGAATCGGGTCTGGAGCTCGAGCGTTTTCGACGCGATCTCGACGACCCCAGCATCCTCGACGCGCTGGCGCGCGACCACAGGCACGCAGTTGCCACTCATGGGGTGTTCGGAACCCCCACCTTCGTGTTTCCCAACGGAGCCTCAGCGTACATTCGACTCGCGGAGGCCCCCACCGGCGACGACGCGCTGAAGCTGTTTGACAGCCTGCTGGCAATCGCAGCGGAGGAGCCGCGCGTGCTCGAGATCAAGCGCCCCTCTCGCCCGTCACCGGATTAACAGCTCTTTACCGCGTCGGGTAGAAGCCGTCGTTCGGAAGTTGTCTGTTACGGATCAATGGGATTACCGCGAGATCGATTATCGAGTTGGCTGGCCGCTCCTCGCGGTTCGGGCGAGGCCGGCGGTGGCGAGACCCCGTCGGCCAAGGAAGCCGATTTCATCGTGCTGCCGGCCGAGGCGAGTGATGCGTGGCGCACGTGGCTGATGACTGGGACACGCCGGCCGCCGTTCGACCGGCGCCGCATCAATGGTGCTCACAGGGGCCTGAAGAAGCTGATGATCGAGGGGACGACGAGTCCACCCGATCGATCATTGCCCTGGAACGACTTCTCGGCCGCAATGATCCGCCAGGCTGTGGACGAAGCGCTGAATGCGCTGCCGTCCAGCCAAAAGCAGGCGGTCAAGCTTGCTTACTTCGGTGGGCTCGCGAACAAAGAAATCGCAGAACACCTCGGCGTGCACGAGGACGCCGTCAAGCGAATGCTGCAGGTCGCCATGGCCACGGTCAGCGCTCATGTCGAGCATGGCAAGACCACGACACGCAAGGTCATCTATTTCCTGGCGATTTGGGTTGGAGGTCGCCGGCTCATCGATTTCTTGCGGCATCTGCCACCGGCGGTGGACCAGGTGGCGCAAGCGAGCGTGATCGTGGCGGCGGGCGTGGTGACAGCTTCAGTCCTCGTCAGCCACTCGCCGTCCCCGGCCCACTTGACGCAGGCCGACCGAGGGCGCCTTGGCGTGACTCCGCCGGCCGCCGGACCGGCGATCCCACTCCCCAAATCCCCGATCGGGCCGATCACCGGCACCGCGCCGATCACACTGCCGTCCGCGCCACCGGCGCCCAGCCCCTCGCTCCCGGTCAAAGTTTCGGTGCCGCCGGTCACGATTCCGACTCCACCGGCAGCATTGCCCACGCCTCCGCCGTTGCCTACGCCCCCTTAGGGGTTGAGCGCGTAGATCGCGACACCATCGACGGTCGCCACCAGGTGGTACTTCGTGCTCACCAGGTCCTGGAGCACCGGATAGTTGCGCATCGGGTACGTCGCGAAGTCGCTCCAGCCCGCGGCGGCGGTGTCGACGATCAACGCGGGAGGGTTGCGCCCGAGGTCGGCCTTCAGCTCCGGCCAGACGTCCGGCGCCGTGTCCCAGTTGTTCGGGGGCAGGCCAGAACCGCGAGCGAACCCGCGTAGAAAGCCCGGGAAACGGCTTGCCATCTGCCGGTCGGACTCCACGTAAAGAGCGGGCCAGTTTCCCCAAACGAACACGCGGTCGCCTGGTTTGGTGTGGTCGCGGATGTAAGCGGCGACCAGCTCGTGCTGGGCGATGGGCGGGCTCCAGTCGTATGTCAGCGGGTCGGCGGCAACGTCATAGGCGCCCCATGCGAGCGCGGGCACGGCGACGCCGATCGCGACGATTGCGGCCACCCGCTTCCGAAGCGGCGTGCGTAGCGCGCTGTCGATTGCAAACGCGGACAGCAACGCCAGAGGCCCCATGACCTGGATGAAGTAGTGCCACGAAAGATGGCCGCCGGCGAGCGACCCGAGCAACGACAACACCAGCCAGGCGATCACGAGCCGCTGGCCTGGATCCACCCTTCTCCAACGCACGGCCCACGCGATCGCGGCCACCCACAGCACGGCCGTGTCGAGCACGAAGGGGACCAGACTGTCCCGCGCGCGCGCCAGCACGAGGGCGGCGGTCCAGTTGCTGCTCGCGTATTGGGTCAAGATTCCGACCGTCCAGCGCCAGAAGCCGGAAAGCGAGCCGGTCAACGCCAGGAATCCCGCGCCGGCCAGCAGTCCGACCGCGAGACCGCCGACAAACAGCGCCGCCGCACGCAAGCGCGTTGGAGCGGGCTCGAGGTAGACGACCGCGATCGGCAGCAGCAGGACGTCGACGGCGGCTGATTGCCTGAAGGCGCCGGCAACCGCGAGCAGAGCTCCTGACCACAGCCACCGGCGCCGGAGCATGAGTAGGAGCGAGGCCGTGAGCGGCAGCATCATGAACACCTCGGTGTTGGCGGCCAGCAGGCGCGGGTTGCCGGCGCCGGTCATGACCCCGTAGAAGATCGCGGCGAGCACGCCCGCTCGCGTGCCGGCCAGTTGCCGCCCGGCCAGGAAGATGAGAAGGCAAGTAGCCGCGACGACTACCAGACCGCCCGCATGCACCGCCGTCATCTGATACGTGCCGAATACGCGGAACGTGGCCGAATAGACCCAGAAGATGCCGGGCGGCTTGTTGTCCACCCCGCCTTCGGCGTAGAGCGGCGCACCGCCATTCATGAGCGCCGCGATCGATGCGTAGATCGCCTCGTCGCCATCGAGGAGCCGATGGAAGAACGAGGGCACGTGCGCCAGGAGAATCGGCGCCGCGGCGAGCGCGCCGATCACCAGCGGATTTGGCGTGCGGAGGGTCACCGCGGGTGTCGACATGGCGTCCGCCTATATTGCTGTACGGTCGGAACGTGACCACCGCCCGGCGCCTTTGGATACTGCTGGCCCTGGCCGCGGTGCTGATCGCGCTCGCGCTCGACTTCTGGAACCGTACCGAGCCCATCGGCATCGACTTCCACACGTACGAAGCGGCGGCTCGCGTCGGCCTGCACGATGGGTGGGCCCACATTTACGACCAGGCCCTGGTCGCGGACGAGCAGCGGAACCTGGTGCCAGACCAGGCAACCCAACCCTTCCTCAGCCCGCCACCGGTGGCCTGGCTCGCCGCGCTGCTCGCACCGCTGCGGTACTGGCCCGCTTACTACGTCTGGGCCACGTTCAACTTCATAGCGCTCGCTCTTGCGCTGCTCTGGGCCTCGCGCGAGCGCGGACTGTGGCGCTGGGTCACAGCCGCGGCGGTCCTCGCGCCCTGGTGGGTTCTGCACGCCATCCACCTGGGCCAGGTCGTGCCGCTCGTGGCGGCGGGGGTGGTCGTGGCGTGGCGATCAGCTCGCGAACGTCACAACCTTTTTGGCGGCGGCGCGCTGGCATTGTTGCTCTTGAAGCCCAACACCGCGTTCGTCGTGCCCTTCGCTCTGTTGGTGGCAGGCCGGTACCGAATCTTCCTGGTGCTGTCGGCGGCAAGCGCCCTCGTTGGGGTCCTCACGTTCGTGACCATGGGCGCACCCGGAACCGAGCTCTACGTCCGCCAGGTCAGCGGACTGCTGCCGCCGGGTGCGAATTTCCTCACCCTCGAGGGTGCTTTTGGGGTGAGCGGCGCACTTGCAATCGGGCTGCGGGTATTGATCGTCGCCGCCAGCCTGACGACCGCGTACCGATTGCGGGAGTCGCCGGGCCTCGTCATCGCGGCAGGCACGCTGGGGTCGCTGTTGGTGGCTCCATACCTACACGGGTCCGATCTTTGCCTGCTCGGTGCAGTTGCCTGGATGGTGTGGCAGGAACGGCCGGCCCTGGCCTGGCGTTTGCCGCTCGCGGCCGGCTGGCTCCTTGCGAGCCCGTTCATGGCGTCGACCGGCATCGCCCTGCACCTCGACCGATGGCCGCTGGTCGAGGTCGCGCTGCTGGCGGCGCTGGTCTTCGAAGCCTGGCGAGCGCGGCGTGAGCCTGGAGAGGCGTTAACACCCGGGGCTGAACTCAGGACTCGGGCACCCGCATAATCGAAGCGCCCGACCAACCAGAGGTAGACGCTTTGCCACTCGACATCCACGACATCAAGGGGCCGCTCCGAGTTCTCGCGGGGCCGGGCACCGGGAAGACGCGCGCGCTGGTCGACCTGTACGAGCAGGCCGTGCTCGAACACGTCGCCGGGCGCGACCAGATCCTGGCGCTCACGTTTTCGACCGGGGCGGCCGCCGAGATCGGACGGCGCATCGATGAACGGCTGAAGGACGACTACGGGGAGGCCTGGATCTCCACCTTCCACAGCTTCTGCTGGCGTGTCCTGCGCGATCACGCGCCCGATCCGCGCCGGATGCTGCTCAACAGCTT
>DASWGF010000356.1:0-19908 GCA_036393875.1 Candidatus Dormiibacterota bacterium | reverse complement strand
TGGCTTGGGCGGCCCGGCAACAGCCTGGCCATATCCTCGATGGTCTTCGGTCTGTGGCATGTCCCTTCCTATTTGGCCGCTGGAGACTCGCTCGGGCTGGCGCTCGGAATCGCTCTCTTCGGGCTCCTCCCCGGCCTCTTGCTCGGGTACGTCTTCTACCGCACCCGGTCCATTTGGCCCGGAGCGATCTGGCACACATCGTTTTCCGGAGTCGGGTTGCTGTTCTGGCCCCACACATAGAGAAGGACGCGACCCCAGTAGAATCGAACCAGCGGGAGCCCAAAAGAGGCTGAGAGGGCGCATGGCGCCGACCGCAAGAACCTGAACTGGGTAATGCCAGCGGAGGGAGAGTATGTCAACCGTTCAGAACGTCGACGCCGACGCTTTCGGAAAGGTCGAGACGCACGGCATCGATGCGATCCCGGCCGGGGAGCGCTACGGCCGCCCGCGCGAGCTCGGCTTTCTGTGGGCCGGCGCTTTCACGAACTACGCGAGCCTGTTCACCGCGAGCCTGCTGACTACGTACTACGGGCTCGGCGTTTGGGACGGCCTCGCCGCCACGGTGATGGGCACGGTCGCCGCCGCTCTCATCCTCGGCCTGCTCAGCAACACCGGGCCGAGGAGCGGGTTGCCGCAGATCGTCTTCACGCGCGGCATCTTCGGACGTCGAGGTTCCTATGTCGGAGCCGCGCTCACCCTGTTCCTGGCGGTGGGCTGGTTTGCGGTCGACTGCGTCATCGCCGCCAACGCCGGCGCGCAACTCCTTGGCGGCGGCAACCGAGTCATCACATTCGCGCTCGTGATCCTGATCGCCGCCATCAGCGTCGGCGTCGCCGTCTACGGACACGGAACGATCAAGGTCCTGGAGACCTATGGCGCGGTCATCTTCGCCGCACTGGCTGCGGTCCTGTTCCTTCTCCTGGCGCCACAGTTCCACTGGGGACAGGGCCCATCCGTTTCCGGCGCAGACTACCCGGGCGCGTTCGTGCTCGGCTTCATGACCTGCTTCGCGCTGGTCGCGTCCTGGTATCCGTTCGCGAGCGACTACTCGCGCTACCTGCCGGCATCCAGCCCGACCCGATCCGTCACGTTCTGGCCTCTCGCCGGTGTGGCGCTGCCGATGATCCTCCTCGGCCTTTTCGGCCTCCTGCTGCCGACCATCGACGCGGGACTTGCCGCCGGCCCGGGTGGCGTCCTGGCCGTGATCAGCGAACACGCGCCAGGCTGGGTCGCGATCCCGTTCTTCGTATTTGTCGTCGTGGGTGAGATCTGGGCCAATTACCTCGACGTCTACACCGCGGGGCTGGTCACGCTGGCCATGGGCATCCGCCTTCCTCGATGGCAGACCGCTTTGGGCTGTGGCATCCTCGGCACCTCGCTGGCCGCGTACGCGGTGCTGGTGAGCGACCTACACGTCGCGTATGAGGACTTCCTCATCCTCACCTATCTGTGGGCGCCGGCCTGGGCCGCGGTGGTGCTCCTCAGCTTCTTCGTCTTCGAGGGCAAAGCGCGGCCGCGGCTTGCCATGGTCGCGTGGCTCGCCGGCACCGTGGCCAGCCTGCTTTTCGTCAACTACGACAACCTTTTCGGCAACCTGATCTCCTCGCCCCACTTCTTCAACGACGGTCTCATCTCGAGCCTCCATGGAGCCGACACCAGCGGGCTGGTGAGCATTGCAGTCGCCGCCGCCGTCTACGTGGGCTCTCGCCGCGTGCGGCCGGCATGAAAGTCCCGGTCGCGCTCACGATCGCCGGCTCCGACTCCGGCGGAGGAGCCGGCATCCAGGCCGACCTCAAGACGTTTGCCGCCTTCGGTGTGCACGGGACCTCGGCGATCACCGCCGTCACGGCCCAGAACACGGTCACGGTCTCAGAGATTCACGAGGTGCCGATTCGCGTCATCCGCGCCCAGATCGACGCCGTCGTCGAGGACTTCGGGGTGCTGGCGGCCAAGACAGGGATGCTGGCGAGCGCGAAGATCATCGAGGCGGTCGCAGCGGCGATCAGGCAGCACGGGATCATCAACCTCGTGGTCGACCCGGTCATGGTCGCCAAAGGTGGCGCGAGGCTGCTGCACAGCGATGCCATCGCGTCTCTGTACAGGTGTCTGCTCCCGCTGGCGGCGGTCGTGACGCCCAACATCCCCGAAGCGGAGGTGCTACTGGGGCGGTCGCTGCCCACCCTCGACGATCGGCGCCAGGCGGCGCGCGACCTCGTCGCCCTGGGCCCGCGGGCTGCGGTGATCAAGGGCGGCCACGCGGCTGACGCAGAAGCCATTGACATCTATTGGGACGGAAGAGACCTGGTCGAGCTGGCCGGCCGCCGCATCGGAACGAAGAACACCCACGGCAGCGGGTGCGTTTTCTCGGCCGCCATCACCGCGGGTCTGGCCAAAGGCCAGTCACCGCTCGAGGCCGTGCGCACGGCCAAAGCTTTCATCAACGGCGCTATCGAGCACTCGCTCGAGCTGGGAAAAGGCCATGGTCCCGTGAACCCCGTGTACTAACCCCACGAACACCACGGCTTCGCCGTGTGTTTCGCGGGACCCTTAATGGGCGTTGGTCGCCGCCTGCGCCGGCTGTGTCTGGGCTCCCCGCTACGCGGGGAGCTCCCCCGCAAAGCGGGGGTGAGGGGAGCGCTAGTCGCCGTTGGCGGCCGGGATGCCGACCCTCATCAGCTCGATCTGCGAGGAGACGTTGAGCTTTTGGTAGACCTTCTGTAAGTGGGTCTCCACCGTGCGTGGCGACAGTGACAGCGACTCGGCGATCTGCCGGACCTTGAGTCCGTCGACGGCGAGTTTCGCGATCCGCCGCTCTTGGGGCGTGAGGTCATCAGGGCCCAGGTGCTTTCGCTGGCGGCCGCCCGCCGCGTGCAGCTCGTCCATGGCCTGCTGGGCCAGCCACATGGCGCCGGCCTCAGTCGCGACGTCAACCGCTCGGTTCAGATACGGCCGCGCCTCGACGGACTTACCGACCTGGCGAAGAAAACGCCCGAAATAGATCATGGTGCGGATTTCAGAGAGCGGCTGCTTGATCTCCGAATAGATCTCGAGCGCCTCGCGGTACAGGGTCTCAGCGGCATCGTTCTTGCCCGTCTTCTCTGCCAGTTGGGCGCGCCCGAACACAGCGGTGGCAAGCGGCCAGCGGCATGGCAGGTCCGTGCGTCTCGCCTCGAGCCAGGCGACTACCCGCTCGGCGTCATCGAGACGCCCGCAGGCCACGTGCGCGGTGATGGCGTCTCGCGACCATGGCACCACGCAGGGCTCCAACAGCCCCGCCTGGTTCGCGATTGCCTCCGCGACCAGGAAGAGGTCGCTCGCCTGCTGTTGCTGGCCGCGGCGGCCGGCGATGATGCCCCGCATGCGTTGAACCCACAGCCGCAGGATCAAGGCCTGCGGAAGCTTTTCCAATCGGTCGCACCAAGCGGCCGCCTCGTCGATGCGTCCCATCTCGAGGACGGTGGCGGCGTTCGCGATCCAGGCGTAGCCGGCCAAGGATGGGACGAGATCCACCATCGTCAGTGCGTGCTCCGCATGGACCATTGCCTCGCCCAGCCGCCCGCGCCGGATCAGGGCGTTCGCACGCACAGTGTCGAGGAGGCCGATCGCCATGGGCGCGCCCAGTTGCTCGGCCGCGTGATAGGCGATGTCGAGCACGCGATGGGCCTCGTCGTATGCTTCCGCGAACTCTGACATGAACATGTAGTTGCCGAGCGATCCCCAGCTCCAGGTGGGATCGACAGTTTCCAACAGCGGGTTGAGCTCCGCTTCTGCGGCCGCGGCTGCGGCGGCCGGCAAGCCCTCGGCCGACCCCGAGATGAAGGTGACCAGCGCCCAGGTCGAGTCGGCTCGCCGTCTGACGTCCGGGTTTGCACCCAGCGCGAGCTCCCTCGCACGGGTCGCGTACTCGACCGCGCGCGCGATTCCGCCGGCGATCCAGGAGGCGGTGGAATGGTCGAGGAGCGCCTCGATGGCGGGCGTTGGATCCGGACCGGCGAGCCCTAGCTCGGTCGCGGCAGCGAACTGCCCCTCCGCGGCTCGGGCGTCGCCGCTGGCGAAGAGGGCGCGACCGAGCATGCGGTGGAGGTGGGCCTGGGCTTCGCCATCCAACGCGGAGCTCTCGAGGATCCGGTTGTAGATGGCGACTGCCTTGGCCGGCTCACCCGTCGACAGCAGCGTCTCGGCCAGCCCGATCAAGAGCTGTGCGGAGGGGCTCTCACCGGCGAGCGTGACCGCGGATTGCAAGCGGTGGCGCGCAGTCGCAACCGCTCCGTCTGCCATCGCGGCCCGTCCCGCTCGCTGCAGCACGGCGATTGCCTGCGCATCGCCAAGGAGCTGCCCGCTCACCGCGTGCTCGGCGGCCTCCGCGGGCTCGGCGCCGTGAGCAAGCAGGTGGCGGAAGGCCGATGCGTGCCAGCGCTCTCGCACCGGTGGGGCCATGTCTTCGTAAAGCGCCTGCTGAAACAGCGGGTGGGTGAACTGCGCCCAGCCCGCGAGCCCGGGTCGGACCAGCCCGGTGTCGACCAGAACCCCCAGCGCCTCCGTCGCCTCGCCTTCATCGAGGCCGGCCACTCGTGCCGCGAGCACGGGCCGGAACTCGATGCCGAACACGCTCGCGGCGTGTGCGTAGCGAAGGTCAGCGCCTGGGCCGGCGATTCGCGACAGCAGGATCGTGGCCTCGTTCCCGCGTTCATCGAGCTCCTCGAGGCTGCGTCCGCCTCGCAGGTGGCGTGCGATCTCCTCCAGAAATAGCGGGTTGCCGCCGCTCGCTGCCCAGGCCCGGTCGATGGTGTCTTCCGGCAGGTCGGCCCCTGTCTGCTCGGTGAGCAAAGCCGTCGCCGCCGGCGGGCTGAGCGGCATCAGCTGCTCCAGCTGAGCCTGTCCCTGCTGGGCGAGGTGGCGGGCGAGGTCGAGGGCGCCCCGCGGCCAGGGCCGGAGAGTCGCCACCACGGCGACCGGCACAGAGCCCAGCCGGTGGCTGAGAAAGGAGACCAGTGCCAGCGAGTCGGGGTCCGCCCAATGAAGGTCGTCGAGCAGGATGAGGGCCGGCTGCTTGATCGACTCGAGGTGGCGCAACGTGGCGTAGAAATAGGCGGCTCGAGCGTCGAGCCCGGCCGAGGCGGCGCTCCTGGGGACGTCGAGCGGGGTCCCGGCTCCAACCCCTCGTAGGGCTTCGCTGACGATGCCGAAGTGGAGCGTCGCCTCGATGGCCTGTCCGCGGCCTACTCCAACCACGAACCCGGCAGCCTGCTCGCGAGCCCGTTCGAGCACGCTCGTTTTGCCGAGCCCGGCTTCGCCGATCACGAACAGAGCCTGCCCTTGCCCGGCGCGCGCGCCTTCGAGGACGAGGGCGATAGCCGCCAGTACCCCTTCCCGTTCGAACACCGCGTGCCCGCGCGAATCTTAAGTCTCCGTGGCCTTACTGATGACCCGCGCCCACGCCGCACCTAGTATTCAGTCGATTTGAAAGCCGATAGAGCGCTCGGTGGAGTGGAGCTCAGGCTGGCTTCGATTCGCCACAGGCTGCCGGCGCTGTGGGATCGGGCGGCCTCAGCCCTGGCCAATGGCCAGGACCATCTGGCGGGCCTGGCCCTGCGGCGTCGCCAGGTCCTCCTTCGAGAGCTCGACACCCTGACGCATCTGATTGCATCGAAAGCCCCCCGGTCTGGTGTGCTCTCGCGAATCGAGGCCGCCGACCGGCTGCTGGACGCGAGCCTGTCCGAGGCATCGCGTACGAGCCAGCCACAGCCGCGCGACCCGGTCGTACTCGACCTGGACCCCGCTGTGCAATCAGATCTTCAGCGCCTTCGGGCGGAGCTGCGAATCGAAACCTGGCCGAGCGCAGTTGGTGAGGAGCAGGAAGGAGGATCGTGATGGCGACCCAAATCTCGACACCGGCGCGCCAGTCGCGGCAGCCTGGAGTGGCCAGCAGCCGTTTCACGTGGGCGTTTGTGGTGCTGTGTGTCTGGTTGATGGCCGGCGCATACCTGGACTCCTGGCACCATCACAACCTCGCTCGTCCCGAAACCAACTTCCTCAACCCCTACCACTACGTGCTCTACTCCGGCATGGCCGCGATCGGGATCTTTCTCGGCCTCAACGTCATTCGCAACTACCGGCGCTACGGAACGTGGGATGAGCTGCTTCCCGATGGCTACGGCGTATCGCTCCTCGGCACCGTGCTCTTCGCTGTCGGCGGCGGCTTCGACTTCCTGTGGCACAGCCGTTTCGGCTTCGAGGTCAGCATGGGTCTCCTGTTCAGCCCACCGCACCTGTTCCTGATGCTCACCGGCGGGCTCATCGTGAGCGGTCCGCTCCGTGCGGCTACACGCCGGGGAGGGAAGTGGGCGACGTGGCCGGCGATCATCTCCGGCGCACTCACGCTGTCGATGCTCACCTTCTTCTTGCAGTTCGACCAGCCGTTCATCGATAGGTGGGCGGCCGGCACAGTGGCGGATCCGCGCGGTCCGATGTGGATGGAGGAGGAGCTCGGGATGATCGGTCTCATCCTGTACGCCGCGATTGTGGCCGGGCTGCTGGTGATCCTCCTGCGCAGATTCGAGCTTCCGATCGGCACCGTGACTGTGATCCTCACAATCAACGCGCTCCTCGTCAGTCCGGTCGCCAACCATGTCGAGCTGGTCATTGTGGCGCTGTTGGCCGGCGTCGCCGGCGACCTGCTCTTGTACGTCCTGCGCCCATCGCCGGCTCGGCCGTACGCCTTTCACGCCTTCATGTTCGGCGTGCCCGCCCTCCTCACAGTCGCCTACCTCGTCGTCCTGGGGGCGACCACCGGTGTCTGGTGGGAGCCCACGGTCTGGTCGGGTGCCGTGCCCGTGACCGGCGTGGTCGGCTGGTTGGTGAGCTTCATCGCGCTTCCGGGCGCCGCCGCCAGGGCCAGGATCGCCCAGGCACCCCTTTAGGTCGCTAAAGCTCAGTACATCCGCTGACGACACCAGGCCGCCCCCTGCCTACGGTGGTCCACATTGCAGGCCACGCGTTAGCAGGAGATCAAGACGATGTCTATCAACCCGGAAAATGGATCCTTCGGTATCCCGCCTGTCGGGGGCGATGGGGAGATCGGGACCACGGTTGCGATCGCGGAGCCGGCGCCAATGGTCGCCGTCCAGCCCACGTATGAGCTGCCCCCTTCGCCGCCAACGCCCCCATGGGGAGCGCAGGTCGCGGTTGCTCCGGCACACGCGTCGGCCGCGCCGCGCAGGCGCCCCCGATGGATCGTGCCGACGGGAATCGCCGTCATCGGCCTCATCGCGGCGGGCACCCTGGGTGGTTTTCTTTACACGACCATCGGCCAGCGCGATACCGCGAGGCATGAGCTGGCGTCGACGCAAGCCACGCTGAGCGACACGCAGAACCAGCTCGCTGCTCGTAAGACCACTTATGCCTACGTAAGGCTCTACTTGCTGTACAGCGGGAAAGTCACGACCGACTACGAGAACGTAACCGCCTGCGACTCCTATGTCACCTGCCGTACCTCTGCGCAGGACCTGCTGACCGACATGAAGGCATTTCAGGCGGCCCGCTCGAGTGCTGTGGTCCCAGCGGCGCTCGCAAACGCCGACACCTTGCTCGGCGACTCGCTCAGCGCCGGCATGGCGGCAGACCAGGAGCTGATTACCGGCATGGACACCAACGACGACGCCAAGATCAAAGAAGGCTTCAAGAAGGTCGACGCGGCCATGCTCAGCTTTGCCAAGGCGGAGTCGGCGATCGCGGCGCCGCTCACCTAGTCGGAAATGGAAACGATCGCGGGCGACCGCGAAGCGCCGGCTGGAATCCGGGCTGAAAACCGGATCCGGCCGGCCGCGCCGGGCCGCGCGCCGCTGCGCGACCTGTGGCGGTGGAGGGTCTTGGCCGCTGCCATCGTGCTGCTGATCGTGGTCGCGCCGGTGGTGGGACTCGGATTGGCACTGCGCGCGATGAGCTCGCAACAGCGTTCCGTCGATGGATTTCGGACTCAGGTCCAGGCACTTCAGGCCAAGGTCGACGCCCAGCCCGACTGGACCGCGATCGCGCGGAAGGTCGAGCCCTCCGTTTTCACCATAGAGACCAGCTACGGCCTCGGGTCCGGCTGGGTCGCCCGCGCCGGGCCGGCCGGCTCCGAGCTGGTGACGAACTTTCACGTCATCGCCGATGCATGGAACGCCGGCACGGTCACCGTCGACATTCGCCAGGGCGATCGGAACCTCAAAGGCACGATCGCTCTGGTGGATCCCAATGACGACCTCGCGGTCATCCACGTCGCCCAGATGCTGCCAATCCTGCGGACTGCGCCCGTCCGGCCCGTCCTGGCTCAGGCCGTGATGGTCATCGGCTCGCCACTGGGGCTGGGGGGCACGGTGTCAGCGGGCGTGATCTCGGGATTCCGCAGCCTGGAAGGGAGCGATTACATCCAGTTCTCCGCCCCTATCAGTCCCGGCAACAGCGGCGGCCCGGTCGTCGACGCCCGAGGCCGCGTGGTGGCGGTCGCATCGGCCAAGTTCGAAGGGTCTGGCGTCGAGGCCCTCTCGCTCGGGATCCCGGTGCAGACCGCATGCAGCGCGGTGGTGGCCTGCCTTTCCAGCCCCGATTGAGCGACCAACCCCCTCGACTGCTTCGTTGTTGGTCTGAATAGCCAGTAGTAGCCAGAGGGGGTAACGGGTTGGCAATCGTGATCCCGGGCCCGCTGTCGGGGGCATTCCAGAGCAGACCCGGACGCGCACGGATCGTGCATATCTCCGACCGTGAGATCCGAGCTCACAACGGCCGGGTCGGCCACCTATGCGTCCGGATCGGACGGCAGCTGGGCATGACGGCGGCGGAGCAGCGAATCCTTGCCCGGTCCGGGCTCCTGCACGACATCGGCAAGCTCGGGATCCCAGGCTCCATCCTCCACAAGCACGATCCGCTCGACGACTCTGAGTGGAAGCTCATGAAGACTCATCCCGAGGTCGGCCTGAAGATCCTTCAGTGGGCCGGCCACGTCGAGCGCGCTCTGCTCGCGGTGCTGTACCACCACGAGCGTATGGACGGCACCGGCTATCCGCACGGGTTGGTGGCCGACGCGATTCCGATCGAGGCGCGCGTGGTCGCCGTCGCCGACATGTACGACGTGCTCACGTCCGACCGCCCTTACCATCGGGCTCAAAACGAGCGGGAGGCGCGTCGCGTTCTCGAAGACGCAGCCGGACCACACCTTGATCCGGTGGTGGTCAGCGCGCTCCTGAGATCACTCGACGAAGAGGCCTCGCGGCCGGCGCCCGTCCTCCAATAGGAAGGGGTCTAACCTGGGCGGGGATGGCCCCCCGGCCCAAGCCTCGAGCCACGGCGTCACCGTTCGAGCAGCTCGATTACCTGTACACGCCAAGCCAAGACGTCGCCGCCGACGCGCGCTACTTCAGCGACGTTCTTGGCGGACGGGTGGCGTTCGCGATCGAAGGCATGGGCGCGCGGGTGGCGAAGGTCGAGCTCACCGACGGTCCGCCTCACATCTTGCTGACGGATCACCTGAAAGGCGACCGCCCGGTCTTCATCTATCGCGTGGCCGACCTCGAAGAGGCGATGCGGGAGCTGAATAAGCGAGGCTGGAAAAAGAAATCGACATTGGAGATACCGATCGGGCCGTGCTGCTCGTTCACCCTCCCGGCGGGCCATCGCATCGCCATCTACGAGCTGACCCGGCCCGACGTGGCCAAGCACTTCGACGGCCGCTTCGACTTTTGAGCGACGCGGCTCAGCCTGTGTTTTGAAGGCCGGCCGCGACCCCGTTGACCGTAAGCAAGAAGAGGCGCTCGGCTCGGGCTCGCTCCGGCGCCGAGCTGCCTTTTGCGCGCAGTGCGCGCAACGCCCGCAACTGAAGATGAGAGAGAGCATCCACGTAAGGGTTGCGAAGCTCCACCGCCCATGACAGCACGCGGTGCTTCTCGAGCAACCGCGCGTGCCCCGTCACTGCCAGCACGATTTTCTTCGTCAGGTCGTACTCGCCGAGGACACGTTCCGCGAGGTCGGGCCGGCCGCCGAGCGCAAGGTATCGCGAAGCGATCCGCCGGTCGGTCTTGGCCAGGCTCATCTCGGCGTTGTCGAGAAGGACGTTGAACAGCGGCCATGATGCATAGGCCCGGCGAAGGTCTTCGAGCCGGGCAGCCGCCAGACCACTGCCCAGCCCATACCAACCAGGCAGGTTGAGGCGCATCTGCGACCACGCGAACACCCAGGGGATCGCCCGGAGATCCTCGAGATCCTTGCCGCTGCCGCGACGGGTCGGCCTGGATGCGATCCGCATCCGGCTCAGCTCTTCGATCGGGCTGACATGCTCGAACCATTCCGCGAACCCTTTGGTCTCCACAAGGGCGCGATAGGCGCTGCGCGCGGCGGCGTCCACGTCGACCGCGAGACGCTTGAAACGGTGGGCCGGCTCCGCCCGAGCGGTCGCCATCGAAGCCTCGAGCACGGCCGACGCCACCTGCTCGAGATGGCGTCTGGCGATCGCCGCGTTGCCGTAGCGGGCAAAGATGACCTCGCCCTGCTCGGTCACTTTGAATCGACCGGCCACCGATCCTGGGGCCTGGGCGCGGACCGCGCGATTGGCCGGGCCGCCGCCGCGCCCGAGCGCTCCGCCGCGCCCATGGAACATCGTGAGGCGGACGTGGCGCCGCTCCGCCCACGCCGTCAGCTCCGACTGCGCCTGGTACAGCGCAAGTGTCGCCGACAGGGGTCCGACCTCTTTGGTCGAATCCGAATATCCGAGCATCACCTCCAGGGCGCGGCCCGTGGCTGCGAGCCGGCGTTTCACGGGCTCCAGCCCGAGGATCTCCTCCATGACCGCCGGCGCGCCGTTCAGGTCGCCGACCGTCTCGAACAACGGAATCACGTCCAGCACTGGAGGAGTGCCGCCGGTGGCGTGCTGGGCCAGCTCGTACACCGCCTCGATATCGCCGACGTTGCGCGTGAAGCTCACGACGTAGCGCCGGCACGCGTCAGGCCCGAATCGCTCTTGAAGCCGTGCGATCGCGCCGAGCGTGTCGAGCACCTCTCTTGCCTGCGGCGGCAACTTGCCTGGGTGGCGCACGGCGGCGAGAGCCTGCGCGTGCACGTGGCTGTGCTGCCGCACCTCGAGCTCGGCCAGGTGGAAGCCAAACGTCTGCGCCTGCCAGACGAGGTGCTGCAGCTCTCCGTAGGCCTGTCGCGGCGCGCCCGCGGCGGCGAGCGAGCCCTGGACCAGGCGCAGGTCCGATACGAGGTCGGCGGCGCAGGGATACGCGATGGGTGTCTCGATCTTCCTGACCGCCCGCGCGCGCATGCGCGTGGCCCGAAGGCGCTCGGCCACATGGAGAAGGAACTGGCGGTGCTGCTCGGAGGGCGAGCGTTTCTCGAGCTCGGCCCAGCCCTGCGGGTCGGCCGCCCGCAGGTCGGCGATGCGCCGTCGAAGGTCCGTCCGTGGCGGCGTGGTGTCGGCATCGGCCGTCAGCGAGCGCCCGATGCGAGTGGTCGCGGCCTCGAGCGCGAGCAGCGCGTGCTCGGCCTGGATCAGCATCGCGTCGTAAGTCACTTTCGCCGTGACCGCGTCGTTGCCGTCGCGATCGCCTCCGACCCAGCTGCCGAAGCGGAGGAACGCGGGCGCGAGCGGCGGCCGCAGGCCGCTGTCCGCGGGGCCGAGCGCCCAGTCCAGCGCGCGATAGATCTCGGGCACGACGCGGAACAGCGTTTCGTCGAAGACCGCCATCGTCGAACGGACCTCGTCCAGGGGTGTCACCTGTGAGGTGCGCAGCTGCCCGGTTCGCCAGAGCGAGTCGATCTCCTCGGTGAGCCTTCGCATCGACTCGCGCCTCTCGGTCTCCGAAGCCCTCGGATCGTCGATGCGGTCGAGTTGATCGCCCACCCTGCGGATCGCCGCCACCACGGCCCGCCGCCGCGCCTCGGTCGGGTGGGCCGTGAAAACAGGGTGTATCTCGAGGCCGGCGAGGACCTCCGTCAGGCGCTGCCGGCCAAGCTTGCGGCGGAGGTCGGGCACGGTGGCCGCCAGCGATTCCCGCATCGGCCCCGGCCGGCCACCGCTCTCACGAAGGACGCGCGCCCGGTGGTGCTCTTCGGCCAGGTTGACCAGGTGGAAGTAACACGTGAATGCGTGCGCCACCTGCTCCGCACGCTCGAGCGACCACGCGGCCACGATCCTTTCCGTCTTCCTTTCGTGCTCGTCGGCGTCGCGCGCGCGAATCACTGATCGCCGCAGGGTTTCGACGTCCTTGAGCAGGCCCGCGCCGCCGTAATCCCTGATGACCCGGCCGAGCTGCTCGCCGAGCATGCGCACGTCGCGACGCAGCTCATCGGGGATCGCCTCGCGAGCCGAAGCCCTGCTCGACGTCAAGTCTTCGACGGGGTGCGCGAGTGGTGCGCGTATTCGAACGAGTCGAGCAGCGCCGCGAGCGACGCCTCGATGATGTTGCTCGAGCAGCCGACGGTCGTCCATCTCTTCGGTCCCTTGCCGGATTCGACCAGCACCCGCGTCGTCGCCGCGGTGCCGGCCTCGCCATCGAGGATGCGGACCTTGTAGTCGTGAAGGCTCACACCACGCAGCCCGGGAAACTTCGGGCTGAGCGCCTTGCGCAGCGCGGCATCGAGCGCGTTCACCGGCCCGTTTCCGGACGCGGCGGTGTGGTACACAGCCCCGCCGACCTCGACCTTGACCGTTGCCTCGGCGTGGACCGAATCTCCGTCTTTGCGGACGACGGTCGTGAAGTCCGCCACCTTCCACGGCGCTTCATAGCCGGGCTGCAGTCGCCGCAGCAGCATCTCGAAGGACGCGTCCGCCGCTTCGTACGAATACCCGCGGTGCTCGAGCTCCTTGAGGTGCTGGACCAGCCATTGTGTCTGCGGGTCGTCCCGGTCGAGCTCGAGGCCGAACTCACGCGCCTTGGCGAGGATGTTGCCTCGACCCGAGAGCTCCGAGACCAGCACGTGGGGCTCGTTGCCGACGAGGCTCGGCTCGATGTGCTGGTAGGAATCACGGTGCTTCAGCACCGCGCTCACGTGCTGGCCGCCCTTGTGCGCGAATGCGCCGTATCCGACGAACGGCTGCTGCATTGGAAGGGCGACGTTCGCAATCTCGGCGACCGTCCGCGACAGGTCTGTGGACCGCGCCAGCGTCGCGGCGGGCAATGCCTCCATGCCGAGCTTCAACACGAGGTTGGCGACCACCGACACCAGGTTGGCGTTTCCGCAGCGCTCACCGTATCCGTTGATGGTGCCCTGCACCATGTCGGCGCCTGCAGCGACTGCTTCGAGCGTGTTGGCCACGGCCAGCTCGCAGTCGTTGTGGCAGTGGATGCCGACTCGGGCTGAGCCCTTCAGCTCGTCGAGCGCACGCCGCACGGCTTCCACGCCCTCGCGGATCTCGGCCGGCAGGCTCCCGCCGTTCGTGTCGCACAGCACGACCCAGGCCGCACCGGCGCGGGCAGCTTCCAGGCACACCTCGACCGCGTACTCGGAATCGCGCGCGAAGCCGTCGAAGAAATGCTCGGCATCGAAGATCACCTCGCGGCCGAGCGACACCCCGTGGGCGACAGACTCCCTCACCATCGCCAGGTTCTCGTTCGGCGTCGTCTGCAGGACCGTGCTCACCTGCCAGGTGTCACTCTTGCCGACCAGAGTCCACGTGGGCGCCTCGCTGCGCGCGAGCGCCTGGAGGTTGGCATCGGCCGCGCAGGTGCCGCCGGCGCGCCGGGTGGCGCCGAACGCGGCGAGGCGCGCCCGTTTCAGCGGATGTGCCGCCAGCTCGGCGAAGAGCTCCTCATCCTTCGGGTTCGAGCCGGGGAAGCCGCCCTCGACGTAATCGAAGCCGAGGCCGTCAAGCGTGCGCGCGATGCGCAGCTTGTCCGACGCCGAAAACGACACAGCCGGGCCCTGGGCGCCGTCGCGCAGGGTCGTGTCATAGATCACGATCCGCCTTGCTGATCCGTTCGGATGGAGTTGGGGGGCTGCTCTGGACATAAAAAAACCTCCGGGCCTTATCTGGCCGGGAGGTCCCACGACATCAGCGGAAAAGCTAAGTCGGGGAACCTCCCCGAATAATCTGAATGGGCGCCCTGCGCGCGCCCGGCGTGTCGATGGCGATAATCGCGATCTGCTTGCGCATGGAAGCAGAAGGGTAGGCCATTTGTCGAAGGGCCGTCCTGGCTGCCAATGCCAAATCCCGGTCGCGGGCTTAGTGTGCCCCCGACAGCGGCGCGGCCGGCAGGCGTGCCCGGCCGGTGAACTCGGCTGCAGCGCCCAAATTAGCTGTTGACAAACTGTCCGAACCAGACTACGGTTTGTGAAATCAGTTCGACATTGTCGAACACTAGTCAGATACAGGGGGTCTGAGAGACATGCATTCGATGCCACAACGCGCAATTGCCGAGTTCTTCGGCACAGCGGCACTGGTCCTGGTCGGTCCGGGTTCTGTCGTCGCCACGATCACGCTGGCCGGCAAGGCCGTGCCCACGGTCACAGAGGCAGACCTCCTGGCGATCAGCTTCGCGTTCGGCTTCATCATCACGGCCCTGGTGTACGCAATCGGCAAGGTTTCGGGCTGCCACATCAACCCCGCCGTCACGTTCGCGCTCGCGGTGACCAAGCGCTTTCCGTGGAAGGAAGTCCCCGTCTACTGGGTCGCCCAGTACGCCGGCGCGATTCTCGGCGCGTTTGCCATCTGGGGTGTCTTCGCAGGCAACGCAGTGGCGTTCGGCATGGGCCAGACCCACTTCGCGGCCGACGCTTCGACCGGCTACTACGTGCAGGCCATGCTGGCCGAGGCCATCGGAACCGGGCTGCTCATCTTCGCGATCCTCGGCATCGTCGACTCGAAGTCTCCCTCGCAGCTCGC
Organism: Candidatus Dormiibacterota bacterium; assembly: GCA_036393875.1. Lineage (GTDB taxonomy): Bacteria > Chloroflexota > Dormibacteria > Dormibacterales > Dormibacteraceae > UBA10449. The sequence continues at coordinate 5,051 of DASWGF010000356.1, read as the reverse complement.
CGGCATCGTGATCGGCGGGGCGGTGGTCGGGATCATCCTCATCTTCGGTCCCGTGACAGGCGCCTCTCTCAACCCCGCGCGTGCGTTTGGCCCCGAGCTGGTGCAGGCGATCGCGGGCGGCACGACCTTCTGGACCCAGTACGTACCGGTCTACCTGGTCTCGGGCTTCGTCGGCGCGGCCGCCGCGGCCTTCCTCTACGACTACCTGGCCAACCCACGACTGGTCGAGCGGCCGATCGTGGCTGCGGTCACCCACGACGACACCGCGCGCGCGGCTGCGCACTAGAACTTTTTACGGACAGGAGAAAAACCAGAATGGCAGTCGAAACCAACCTGATGCGCAAGTTCCTCAACGACCCGGCCGATGTCGTCAAGGAGTCCCTGAAAGGACTCGCGGCGGCTCACCCGGACCTGCTGCGATACGACATCGCGAACCAGATCATCGTGCGCAAGGACGCGCCCCGGAAGGGCAAGGTGGCCTTGATCTCGGGAGGCGGGTCGGGGCACGAGCCCCTGCACGGTGGATTCGTCGGCCTCGGCATGCTCGACGCGGCGGCTCCTGGTGAGGTGTTCACCTCGCCCGTACCCGGACAGATGCTCGCCGCCACGAAAGCCGTCGACGGCGGCGCCGGTGTCGTCCACATCGTCAAGAACTACACAGGCGACGTCCTCAACTTCAAGCTGGCCGCGGAGGACGCGGCCGACGAGGGCATCAAGGTCACGTCGGTCGTCATCGACGACGACGTCGCGGTCCAGGACTCGCTCTACACGGCCGGCCGCCGAGGCGTCGGCGCCACCGTGCTGGCGGAAAAGCTTGCCGGTGCCGCTGCGGAAGCCGGGGCCGACCTGGCCCACGTGACCGATACGGTCAAGCGGGTCAACGCACGCTCGCGATCGTTCGGGGTGGCGCTGTCCTCGTGCATTCCACCAGCGAACGGAAAGGTCATCTTCGACCTGCCCGAAGGGCAGATCGAGTTCGGCATCGGCATCCACGGCGAGCCGGGCCGCCGGCGCGCTCCGCTTGGCCGAGCGAGCGAGGTCGTCGACGTGATGTTCGAGGCCGTGATCTCGGATCTGAAGCCGAAGCACGGCAGCAAGGTGCTCGTCTTCGTCAACGGCATGGGCGGCACGCCGCTGCTCGAGCTCTACCTTATCTATGGCGAGGTCGACGCCAGGCTGCGCAAGGCCGGCCTCGAACCGGCACGCAACCTGATTGGCAGCTACATCACATCGCTCGAGATGGCCGGCGCGTCGCTGACGGTGCTCGAGCTCGATGACGAGCTGATCAAGCTGTGGGATGCACCGGTCCACACTGCCGCGCTGCGCTGGAGGGCGTAACAACTAGTCTTGATCAGCCAAAAGGTTATGGACGCAGCCACGATCAGCTCCTGGATGCGTGAGATCGACTCGTCGGTGCGCGTCGAGCGCGACCACCTGGTCCAGCTCGACGCCGCCATCGGCGATGGCGACCATGGCACAAACATGAAAAGGGGCTTCGAGGCTGTCGTCCAGGCCCTGGGCGCCGACAACGGATCACCGCCGGGACGCCTGCTCATCATCGCCGGCCGCACCCTCGTGTCCACGGTCGGTGGCGCGAGCGGCCCGCTGTGGGGATCCGCGCTTCGCAGCGGCGGTCGAGTGCTCGGCGATCAAACCACATTCGACGGCGCTCAGCTCGCCGAGGTGTTGGGGGCGGCGCTGGCGTCGGTCAAAGACCTCGGCACTGCATCGCTCGGCGACAAGACGATGGTCGATGCGCTCGAGCCCGCGGTGGAAACCCTACGCGCCAAAATCGCGAGCGGCGAGCCCCTGGCGCGCGCTCTCGACGATGCGGCCGCCGCAGCGGAAGCAGGCATGCGAGCGACCATCCCGCTCCAGGCGAGGAAGGGCCGTGCCTCGTATCTCGGCGAGCGGTCCGTCGGACATCAGGATCCGGGCGCCACATCGACCGCGCTCATCGTGAGAGCTCTTCAGCGGGCGGTCACCTCCCAGACCTGATGGAACACGCGCTGCGCGGGGTCAGCGCCGCGCCCGGAGTGAGGAGCGGCAGGGCTGTCGTACTGGACCGCGACGGTACTGAAGATCAGGCGGCTGTGCCGCGGGAGCAACGCCCCCTCGAGCTCGAGCGCGCGCTGCGAGCATTGAGAACCACGGTGGCAGAGCTGGAGACGATGACGTCCACCTTGCGCGAGATGGATCTGAACGACGACGCCGACATCATCGAGACCGGGATCTTGATCGTCAGCGATCCCGGGTTGATTGCCCGGGTTGAGGCGCTTGTGCTCGGGACCGGGCAGCCGGCCGGCCACGCTTTGCGAGCAGCCGCCAACGAAAGCGCCGATGAGATCGCGAAGCTGGCTGACCCAGTTCTTGCCGAGCGTGCGGACGACGTGCGAAGCCTCGGCCGCCGTGCGGCCGCTCATGCGATGGGGCTTACGCCTGCCGCGTCAGGCGGTGTTCTCGTGGCCCGAACCCTCGGTCCCGCGGATGTCGCCGACCTGGGCTTGGGCGCCAACGGAGTCGCGCTCGCGGGCGGAGGCGTGACTGCTCACGCGGCAATCGTTGCCCGCTCCCTGGGCATCCCGATGGTGGTCGGGCTTGGTCGAGATGTACTCGAGGTAGCGGATGGGGAAGAGGTTGTCCTCGATGGCGATGGCGGCTTGCTGATTCGGCATCCCAACGCAGCTCGCGTTGTGGCCGCGAATGCAAACGCTGATCGCCGGCGCGTGGCACGGGAGACCGCGCGAGCCAACCGGCTCGAGCCCGCCCAAACCAAGGATGGACGACGGGTCATCATCCTCGGCAACGCGGCGAGCATGGCCGAGGTGATCGAAGCGAGCGAGCAGGGTGCCGAAGGCGTGGGATTGCTTCGCACGGAGCTGTCTTTTCTGGACTCATCGGCTTGGCCCTCGCGCGGGCAGCAGGTCGCCCTCTTGAGGCCGATCCTCGACCGCCTCGAGGGCAAGACTGCGACCGTCCGCCTGTTCGACTTTGGAGGCGACAAGACCCCGCCGTTCCTCCATGGAGCCGGCGATCGAGGGATCGAGCTGCTTCTGCGGGCGCCGGAGGCGCTGAGAGCTCAACTTGCCGCCATCACCGATGCCGGCGCGAAGGTCAAGCTCCGCATTCTCATCCCGATGGTCACGAGTCCGGACCAGGTGCGTGCGGTGCACGACATGGTCGGGGCTGTTCTAGACGGCCGGCCCGCACCCGAGATCGGATCGATGATCGAAACGCCCGAGGCGGTGCAGCTAGCCGGCGAGATCGCGGACGTGTCCGACTTTCTCAGCATCGGCACCAACGATCTGACACAGCTCGTTCTCGGGCTCGATCGCGAACATTCGAAGTCAGCGCCAGTGACGGATATCAGGGTCTTGCGGCTCATCGATGCGACCGTGCGGGCTGGCCACGCAGCCGGGATCCCGGTCGACGTTTGTGGTGAAGCTGCCTCCGACGCGATCGCAATGCCCATCCTGGTCGGCCTCGGAGTCGACGAGCTCAGCGTCGCGGCGGCCCGCGTCGGCGAGGTGCGCTCATGGGTCCGGAGCCTGGACTACGCGGCGTGCCGCGAGATTTCGGGGAGGCGCTTACTCGGTCAGCCCGCTGACACAGCTGGATAGGGCGGCCAGCGCATCGAGCGCGTCCTCGCCTTCGGCGCTCAGGCGCAAGACGGTGCCGCCCATCGCCCCAAGCCCAAGCACCGCGAGGATGCTCTTGGCGTCAGCAACCTTCCCGTCCGAGCCGACCGTCAGCCGCGAGCGAAATCGCAGCGCGGTCTTCACGAAGGTGGCCGCCGGTCGGGCATGAAGGGCGACTCCCGACGGCAGGGCGACCGTGGATTCAGAACTTGCTGACACCGCGGGCATCCTCCGCCGCTCGCACGACATCTTCGAGCGACTGGCCTGCCGACGACATCACCGCCGCCGCAACAGCGCCCTCGACGAAGGGAGCATCTACCAGGCGCACGTGCCCGTTGGCCTTGCCCTGGAGCAGATGACGGACGGTGAGGACCGAGCTGCCGAGGTCGGCGAGCACGACCACGCCCTGGCCGCTATCGGCGCGCGCAATCGCCTCCCGCACCATGTCGCCATTGGTCCCGAGCTTTCCGTCCGGACCGCCGCCTGCGGGCTCGACTTTCACGTCGGCCCCGGCCACCTGAGAAGCCAGATCCGCCAGGCCGCGCGCGAGCTCAAGGCTGTGCGAGACAAGTACAATCCCGACCAAATTCGTCACTCCCCGTCGAGGCTACTGGACCCCGCGATCGCGATCCAGACGACGACTGTAGTCTACACTACCGACAGGAATTCAGCAATGCCGAATGATGCGAAAGCCCGCCGGTCGTCCATCCAGTCGATCGATCGCGCCACCGCGATCCTGAAAGCGCTGGCCAGCGGACCCCGCCGGCTGGGGGTCAGCGAGCTGGCCGACCGGCTCGGCCTCGCGCGGCCGACGGTCCACGGACTGCTGCAGACGCTGCAGTCGCACGGATTCGTAGAACAGGACCGCCACTCCGACAAATACCAGCTCGGGCCGGGCCTGCTCCAGCTCGGCTACTCGTATCTGGATCTCAACGAGCTGCGCGCGCGCTCGATCCCTTATGCCGATCGACTGGCCGCGCGGGCGAGCGCTGCGGTCAGGGTCGGAGTCATGCATGGGTCGAGTGTCGTCGTCGTCCACCACGTGTTCCGTCCCGACAGCGCGTTCGGCGTCCTCGAGGTCGGCTTGCAGCTTCCGCTGCACGCCAGTTCGTTGGGGAAGGCGATCCTTGCGTTCTCGTCGGCGCAGATGATCGATGACCTGCTGGCTGAGCCTCTCGCTCGCCTCACCAAGCAGACTCTCGACGAAAGCGCGCTGCGTCGTGAGCTCGCCACCATCCGGGACCAGGGCGTCGCCACGGAGCGCGATGAAGCGGTGCTGGGCGAGTCCAGCGCCGCGGCCCCGATCTTCGACCACGCCGGCACCGCGGTCGGCGCCATCGGCGTGGTGGACGCGACCGAGCGAATCTTTCCACGCGGCCTCGCGCGCGGTCTGTCGGCGGCGGTTGGTGAGGC
>DASWGF010000355.1:0-3097 GCA_036393875.1 Candidatus Dormiibacterota bacterium | reverse complement strand
CTGGGGCTCTACGTGGCCTCGTCGCTGTTCAGCTGGGCCCAGGGCTACCTGCTCAACGACGTGGTGCAGCGGACGGTGTTTCTGCTTCGCTCGGACGTTGAGGACAAGTTGGGACGCCTGCCCCTGCAGTTCTTCGACCGCCAACCGCGCGGGGAGCTTCTCAGCCGCGTCACCAACGACATCGACAACGTGGCGGTGTCCTTGCAGCAGACGATCAGCCAGCTCCTGACCGGGGTGCTCACGGTGATCGGCGTCGTAGTGATGATGTTCGTGGTCTCGCCTCTGCTGGCCGTGATCGCGCTCGTCACCGTCCCAGTGTCCATCGTCATCACCACTCAGGTCGCGAAGCGTTCGCAGAAGTTGTTTGCGGCGCAGTGGGCCCACACGGGTGCCTTGAACGGCCACATCGAGGAGGCCTACACCGGGCACGAGCTGGTGAAGGTGTTCGGGCGTCAGCGCGAAGTCGAAGAGGTCTTTCGCGATCGGAATGAGAAGCTGTTCCAGGCCAGCTTCGGGGCGCAGTTCATCTCAGGGCTGATCCTGCCCTCGATGATGTTCATCGGCAACCTCAGCTATGTCGCCATCGCCGTCATCGGGGGCGTCCGTGTCGCCACCGGCGTCATGAGCCTGGGCGATGTGCAGGCGTTCATCCAGTACTCGAGGCAGTTCACCCAGCCTTTGACCCAGGTCGCATCCATGGCGAACCTGCTCCAGTCCGGGGTCGCGTCAGCCGAGCGCGTTTTCGACTTGCTCGACGCCGATGAGCAGATTGCCGACCCAGTTCGCCCGGCTCTGCCCACCAGCCGGCACGGCCGAGTCGAGTTCGAGGACGTGTCGTTCCGATATCTCGCGGACCAGCCCTTGATCGAGAACCTGTCACTGGTGGCCGAGCCTGGGCACACGATCGCGATCGTGGGCCCGACCGGAGCGGGGAAGACCACCCTGGTCAACCTCATCATGCGGTTCTACGAGCTGGACTCGGGACGGATCACCCTCGATGGCGTTGACATCACCACCATGCGCCGCGACGACCTGCGGTCACAGATCGGGATGGTGCTGCAGGACACCTGGCTTTTCGGTGGCACCATTCGAGACAACATCGCCTATGGCAACCCGCGCGCAACCGAAGAGCATATCCACGCCGCGGCGGAAGCCACCTTCGTCGATCGTTTCGTGCGCAGCCTTCCCCTCGGTTATGACACGGTCATTGATGACGAGGGGAGCAACATCAGCGCCGGCGAGAAGCAGCTGCTGACGATCGCCCGCGCATTCTTAGCCGATCCGTCGCTGCTGATCCTGGACGAAGCCACCAGCTCGGTCGACACGCGCACAGAGGTCCTCGTGCAGCGAGCGATGGCCGCCCTGCGCTCCGACCGCACGAGCTTTGTGATTGCGCACCGGCTCTCCACCATCCGCGACGCCGACTTGATCCTGGTGATGGAGTCCGGACGGATTGTCGAGCGGGGCACTCACGAGGAACTGCTCGCCGCGCGGGGCGCCTACCACCGCCTCTACGCGGCGCAGTTCCGCGGGGTCGGGGAGGAACCGGCCGAAGTGGCTTCAGGCGTGCCGACGGCTGTGGCCTGAAATCTCGCTCTACGCGGGCGAGAGCAGCACCTGGGCCAGCAGCCCGGCCAGCCACTTCTCGTATTCGGCGGGCGTCCAGCCTTCCCCTGCCACCAGCTCGGAGTAGATCTCGGCGCTCGTCAAAGCACGGATGATCGCGCCGGCGCGGTCGCCGTCGATCCCAGGACGAAGACTTGACTCGAGGCCTGTCACAACGGCGCGGAACGAACGCGCACGATCGTTCTTCCAGGCAGCGACCATCTTCGCCACATCTGCGTCGGACGCCGCGGCGCCCTCGAGCATCGCCCTCACCCCGCGCTCTGATTCCCACTGGCGCCGGCTGGAGTGCGCGACGAGGTCAAGGCGCCGGCGCAAGTCGCGAACCGCAAGGCCTTCGGCGATGGTTTGCATGACTCCGGCCTCGCTCAGCCATTCCTCGCAGATGGCGCCCAGGATCGCCTTCTTGGTGCCGAAGATGGCGTAGACGGTCCGCTCGGCCACTCCCGCCTCCGCGGCCACGACCTCGATGCTCGTGGCCGCATACCCACGCTCAGCGAACAACGATCGCGCCGCCTGCGCGATCGCACGGCGCGTCTCGAGCGCCTGCCGCTGCCGAAGCGGGACCCGACTTGCCTTGACTTCCGTCATGACAGGCTCTACAGTAGCACCACATTGACTACAGAGTCACTGTACTGAATGCATCAATACTGAGGCAATTGTTACTGAGGTGGTCGAGATGAGTGCCGTGGAGAAGCTACAGGCAGCGATAGTCGGCGGGGGCCAGGCCGGCCTCGCCACCGCTTACGAGCTGGCGCGCCGAGGCATTGGCTTCACGGTCCTCGAAGCCGAAGAGCGCGTCGGCGACCAGTGGCGCCGTCGGTGGGATTCCCTCCGCCTCTTCACTCCCGCGCGCCACGACGCGCTGCCGGGGTCGAAGTTTCCGGCGCCTCCCGACAGCTTCCCAGGGAAGGAGGAGATGGCGGATTACCTGGTGGCGTATGCGCGAGACGCTCGCCTCCCGGTTCGCACCGGCGTGCGTGCATTGGCACTGGCGCGGGGCGAAGGCTCTTACATGCTGGAGACGACCGCCGGCAAGCTGGAAGCCGAGCATGTCGTCATCGCGACGGGGTACCAGAAGCCCAAGCTGCCTGCATTCGCGGCCGGCATCGACTCCGCGGTGCGCCAGTTCCATGCGAGCCAGTATCGGACCCCTTCGCAGCTGGCCGGCGACGTCCTGGTCGTCGGCGCCGGCACCTCAGGCGTTGAGATCGCGATCGAGGCGGCACGCGCGGGTCACCACACGGTGCTGGCGGGACGCGGGACCGGCTCGATCCCGCCGATCTTCTACGCGTTCAAGGGCAAGGTGTTCTGGTTCTATGCCAACCGCATCGCGTCGGTGCGGACTCCAGTCGGGCGTCGGATGAAGCCGTTGGTTCTCAGCCATGGAGCTCCGCTGATTCGGGTCAAAATGCGCGACGCCATCGCAGCCGGCGTGGAGCGCGCAGCCCGAGTCGCAGGCGTCGAGAACGGA
>DASWGF010000354.1:0-2254 GCA_036393875.1 Candidatus Dormiibacterota bacterium | reverse complement strand
CGGTCGAGCTTCCACGACGGCGTGGGTACGATGATCGTGGCCAAAGTTCCAGTGGAAGACAGACAGCGCGTGCGCGGGATCGCGCAGGAATCGAACGTCGGCAAGATCACCGTCATCGGGGTCGCCGATCGTCCTGGCGTGGCCGCCGCCATCTTCGAACCCCTCGGCAAAGCCGGGATCTCGGTCGACGTCATCGTCCAGAACCTCGGCCGCTCGGGTCGCACCGACCTCACTTTCTCGGTGGCGGAGTCCGATTTGAAAGCGGCCGAGAAACTCGTCAAAGCAGCCGCGAAGACGGTCGGCGCCACCAGGGTGGCGTCCGCCGGCGGAATCGCCAAACTCTCAATCGTCGGCACCGGCATGCTCGGCATGCCGGGCATCGCCGCTCGCATGTTCAGGGTTCTGGCCGACGCCGGTATCAACATCGAGATGATCAGCACGTCGGAGATCCGCATCACCTGCCTCGTCGCTCGGGACCAGGTCGAAAAGGGAGTACGCGTCCTGCACAAAGCGTTCGAGCTGGATCGGGATTAATTGCCGGTAAACGTTGCGATCGTCGGCCCGACCGGGTCGGGCAAGACCACGCTGTTCAAAGCGCTCACCGCGGGGCGCGGCGCCGATGGGGTGGGGATGGTGGACGTTCCCGACGAGCGCCTGCAGCGGCTCGCCGAGGCGGTCAAGCCGCTGAAGGTCACCCCCGCGCAGGTCCGGGTCGAAGACACGCCGCCGGGGAGCAGGGCGCAGCGCGTTGCCTTTGCCCGGCAATCCGACGTGCTGGTCAAGGTCGCCCGATGCTTCGGTCCGGACGCGCAGCCGGCAGCCGAGCTCGAAGAGTTTGCGCTCGACCTCGTCCTGGCCGACCTCGCCTCGGTGGAGCGGCGACTGGAGCTCGTGGCCAAAGAGGTGCGGGCCGGGAAGAAAGACGCGGTCGCAGAAAACGAGGTGCTGCAAATCGCCAAGGCGCACCTCGATGCCGGCCAGCCGCTGCGTACGCTCTCCGTCGAGCGCGAGCAGCGAGACCTCCTGAACGGAGTGTTCCCGGTCACGATGAAGCCCGCCGTCTACGTCGCGAATGCAGCCGATGAGCTGCTCCCGGGCGGCGGCGAGCCTGCGACCAAGGTGAACGCGCTGGCAGCGACAGAGCATGCGCCCGCGATCGTGCTGTCAGCGCGCCTGGAGGCGGAGCTCGGTGAGCTGGAGGACAGCGAACAGGCGGAGATGCGCGCGAGCTACGGCATCGACGAATCGGGTCTGGGCCGCATCGCTCGCGCCGTTTGGGAGGCGGGTGGGCTGATCACCTATTTCACGGCGGGCGAGCCCGAGGTGCGCGCGTGGCCGTGCGAGCGCGACGCGCCGGCTCCAGTCGCCGCCGGCAAGATCCACACCGATTTCGAGAAGCACTTCATCCGCGCTGAGGTGACCTCCGTCGATGAGCTGGTCGCGGCCGGGTCGATGGAGGCGCTTCGCGCGGCCGGCAAGCTGCGTATCGAAGGACGCGAGTACAGGGTCAAGGACGGTGACGTCGTGTTCTTCCGCGTCGGCCGCTAGAAGAGGGACCTCCCACCGAAAAAGCTCACCCAGAGCAGGTTGGCCACGAAGACCAGCAGCGCCAGGACCAGGAGCAAAATCACCCACCGCATATCACATGTAACGATGCCCCAAGAGGCCGACTTGCGTCTTGGCAGCGGCGCCACCTGGGTTCATCATTTATTGCCGTGAGTGGGCGGGGGCCACTTTTGTTCAGCGGCGCGCACGTGTGGGTGCGTGTCGACGGCAACGACGCCATCCTCGGCCTAAGCGACTACCTCCAGGACCAGATGGGCGAGATCACGTCTCTCGCCCTGCCCGACCTCGGGGACCTGCTTCACGCCCGGCGGCGCATGGGACACGTGGAATCCGAGGAAGCGTCTTCACCGATCGAGGCTCCGATCAGCGGCGAGGTCATCGAGGTCAATGCCGAAGCGCTCGAAAACCCTGACGTCGTCAACACGGAGCCATATGGTTCCGGGTGGCTGCTGCGCGTCCACATGGAAGATCCAAGGGAACTGGACGACCTGATCAACGAAGAGGAATACGCGGAACTGACCACCTAGGTCTGAGTTTCCAAATTACTTGTAAAGGCTTGACAGTCCCCATATAGAGCGGTATAAATGCGCCCGGGACACAACATGTCGTAGCCCACGTCTTTCTCGGTTGAGTCCCAGGCCCAACAGCAGGCAGGCGGCAACCCTCCCAAACGTCGCACCCCACGCCC
>DASWGF010000353.1:0-4354 GCA_036393875.1 Candidatus Dormiibacterota bacterium | reverse complement strand
GCGCAGGCGTTCGACGAGGGGCGCGACGATGGCTTCGTTGCCATTGGCGCCCGCGACCTCGATCTCGATCTCGCGAAATCGGGCCGCGACGCGGCGGCCGTCACGCACCGAGACCTCGTCGTCGACGACCTCGGCGACCCGGGCGCCGTCGGCGCCGACCAGACGGACGCGCCGGCGCTGCGTCGACAGTCGGGCGACCGGCACCAGCTCGGACGTCCGTACGTAGGCACGCACGAGCGCCAGCGCAGCTGCGGGCGGCTTCTTCGTGCCACCTTGAAACGTGATTTCGTCACGCTCGAGCATTCCTTGGTCTGTCGACGGAGACAGCTTCAATGTCCAGCCTTCTCCCGCGCGGTGGCGCAGCGAGACTCCCCAGCGCGCAAGGCGGAGGTCGGAGGTGTCGTAGTAGACCGTCTCGAGCCGGACCACCTCGGGCGGCGTGACGGTCACGCCGTCGACGACTCCGTTGAGGTCGGGGAGGTGAAACGCCGGGCCGGCCCCGAGCTTCACCTCTCGTTCAAGCATGCTTGATGAGGCTTACCACTCCGTTGCCACGCGCGCGTTCCAGGGCCAGCTCCTGGAAGCGCTTGTGCGCGTTGAGTCCGTTTTCCGTAGGCACCTTCTGCCACGAGCCATCGGGTCCCAGCTGCCAAGCGAGGACGTCGTCGGCGAGCTCGATCTCGAAGATCTCGGCGAGTCGGGCGCACAGCTTCAGATCGGTGACCGGGACCACCGCCTCGACGCGGCGGTCCAGGTTGCGCTGCATGATGTCGGAGGACCCGAGATAGTAATCCGGCTGGGCGCCGCCGCCGAAGCGGAAGATTCGCGAGTGCTCGAGGAAGCGGCCGACGACCGAACGCACCCTGATCCTCTCTGAGAGTCCTGGGACGCCAGGTCGCAGCGAGCACATGCTCCGGACGACGAGGTCGATCTCCGCACCGGCCTGAGACGCCGCGTAGAGCGCGTCGATGATGTCCGGATCGATGAAGTTGTTGACCTTGATCGCGATGCGGCCGCCCGGTTTCGCCTCGCGTTCGATGAGCTGGGTGATGCCCGTGCGCAGGCTCGAGGGCGCCACCAGCAGCTTGCGGTAGCGATGCTGCCGGCTGTATCCGGTGAGCAGGTTGAACAGCTCCGTGACGTCGGCGCCCAGGTCGGCATCGGCCGAGAGCAGGCTCACGTCCTCATATCCGTGGGCCGTGCTCGGGTTGTAGTTGCCGGTGCCGACGTGGACGTAGTTCTGGATGCTCTTGCCCTCGCGGCGCACCACCAGCGTCACCTTGGCGTGGGTCTTCAAGCCCACCAATCCGTAAACGACGTGCACGTTGGCTTCCTCGAGCGCTCTCGCCCATGCGATGTTCGCCTGTTCGTCGCCGCGGGCCTTCAGCTCCACGAGAGCGGCCACCTGCTTCCCTGACTCGGCCGCCCTGATGAGGGCGCGCACGATCGGGCTCGCCGGGCCGGACGTCCGGTACAGCGTCTGCTTGATGGCGAGCACGTTGGGGTCGCTCGCGGCCTGGTCGATGAAGGCTTCGACCGAAGTCGCGAATGAGTCGTATGGATGGTGCGCCAGCACGTCACCCGATCGCAGCACAGCGAACAGGTCGGGGACCTCGGCGCCGATTCCCCGCAGACGCGGCTGCGTGGCCGGCGTCCACGGCTCCTCTTTCAGGTCCGGCCGGTCGAGCTGCCACAACGCACTCAAGGCGCCAAGGTCGAGCAATCCGTCCGATTGGTAGACGTCGGCGGGCTGCAGCTCTAGCTCGCGGGTGAGCAGCTCCAGCACCTCTGGCGACATCCCTGGGTCGACCTCCAGGCGAACGACTCGCGCGTGCCGGCGGCGGCGGCGAAGTTCCGTCTGGATGGCGGCGAGCAGGTCCTCTGCGTCACTGTCGACGTCGTCGAGGTCGCCGTCGCGCGTGACCCGGAATGGATGATGCGCGATCACGTCCATGCCGGGGAAGAGCGCCTGTAGGTGGAGCGATATGACGTCCTCGAGCGGGACGAATCGGGAGTCGTCTCCAAGCGCGATGAAGCGAGGCAGCACCGGCGGCACCTTGACGCGGGCGAAGCGATGCTCCCGACGCTGCGGATCCCGGACCGTAACCGCAAGGTTGAGCGAGAGGTGGGAGATGTACGGGAACGGATGGCCCGGGTCTACGGCCAGCGGCGTCAGCACTGGGAAGATCTGCTGCCTGAAGACCGTGTGGAGCTGCGTCAACTCCTTCTTGCTCACCTCGTCGCCGCGAACAATGGCGATGCCCGTAGCGCCGAGGGCCGGGACGATGCCCGAGTTGTAGAGCCGGGTCTGCCGCTCGACGAGTCCTTCGACCCGGCCGCGGATGGCCTTCAGCTGCTCCAGCGGCGACATGCCGTCCGGCGACGCCACCGCGACGGCTGCCAGCACCTGCTCCTTGAGGCCGGCGACGCGGACCTGGAAGAAGTCGTCCAGGTTCTGGCTGAAGATGGCGAGGAACCGCACCCGCTCGAGCAGGGGCAGATTGGGGTCCTCGGCCATGGCCAGGACGCGCTCGTCGAAGTCCAGCCGGGACAGCTCCCGGTTCAGGAATCGAGGGGCCTCCGAGAGGGCTGCCGGGCCTACCGGCTCGGGGTCTGAGTGTGCTCCAACCGCCACCGGACCAACTGTAGCGGTTGCAGTTGAGATCCTTGGTTAGGGGGAGGTTAAAGACGAAGGTCGGGCCCGATGGCGGCCCGAATTGCTCCTGAACTGGAGGTTTTTCCAGTCTGACCCACTCCTGTTAACCGTTTCAGGCCTCTGATTTAACCCACCGTCGATAGCCTGGCTACGTCACGGCTGAATCAAGCACGAGGCGGGAAAAGACCATGGAAGCGATTCACGACCCGGCCGATCGAGCGTCAGCTGGATGGCCCGGCTCCTCCAGGTTCTGCAGCCTTTGAGCCTCCGCGCCGACAGGCTGGCGGGGAGGGAGCTGTTCGCCGGGCTGCGATGGGCAGATCTCGAGTTTGTGGCCGAGCGGCTCCAGGAGGCCGAGGTCGAGCGCGGCACGCGAATGACCGTGCAGGGGCGCCCGAGCTCGAGCCTGTGGCTGATCAGGCAGGGCGAAGCGCTCGTGTCGGCCAACGCACGGCCGCTGCGGGTGGCGGGATATGGAGACGCCGTCGGCCTGGCATCGATGCTGCGGGGAGGCGGCTCGCCGGATACGACGATCGCCTTGGGCACGATGCGCGCGCTGGCTGCGAACCCCGATCAATTCCGCGAGCTGGTCGGGCGGCCGGCGATTCGCGACCGGCTCGCGGCCGCGCTGCCGGCGCGGCGCCGGCGCCGCTGATCGACGAATCAGGGCCCTGAAATGGAGTCGAGCCACGCGGCCGAGTTGGCGGGCAGCGTGAGCCGCCCTTCCCTGACGACGGCGAGCGGCGCGCTCGCCAGCACGAGACGGCCGCAGGCAGGAAGCCTGACCGGACGGCTGAGAAAGTTGCACGCGACCGTCAAGCGTTCTCGCTTGTAAGTCAACACGCCGGCGGGTGCCGGCCCCCAGCCGGTCGAGGCCGGCAGCCAGGGCGACACGCGGCGGCGCACGGCGAGCGCCCGCTTGTAAAACGACAGCATCGAGGTGCCCGACGCCTCCTCAGCGTCAACCGCAAACCCGTCCCATCCTGGTGGCATCGGCAGCCACGGATCAGCGGCGGAAAAGCCCGCATTGGGCTCGCCCTTCTTCCATGGCAGCGGCACCCGGCAGCCGTCGCGCCCCTGGTGGCGGCCCTGGGTGTGAATGAACAGCGGATCCTGCCGCGCTTCGGGCGGGACTTCCGCCTCTTCGAGGCCAAGCTCCTCGCCCTGGTAGAGAACGACCTGGCCGGGCAGGCCAAGGAGCAGCAGCAGGGCAGCACGGGCGCGGTCTCGTCCGGTCGAGCCGCCGCCAAGGCGCGTGACGTGACGGACGACGTCGTGGTTGGACAGAGTCCAGCTGGGCGCGACCCCGGGCCCGTGCAAGGCATCCATGTCGATGTCGATCGACTGGCGCCAGGCGTGCGCGTCCCAAGGCACTCGGATCAGCGCGAAGGCCATGTTGAGCTGGTCCGGGAGGATGTAACGCGTCTGGCGCTGGGGCTCGAAGATCTCTCCGACCAGCACGCGTTGAGGCTGGTACTCGTTGAGGATGCGGCGCCATTTTCGATACACCTCGTGCACCTGCGGCTGGTCGGTGATGAGAAACGCAGGGTCGGGTCGGACCATGCCGCTGATGGGGTCCTTGACCATCGGCACGTCGGCGAGGTCCTTGCGCTTGAAGAGCGCCGATGCGACGTCGATGCGATAACCGTCCGCACCGCGATCGAGCCAGAACCTGACGATGCGCTCGAACTCCGCCGC
>DASWGF010000352.1:0-5088 GCA_036393875.1 Candidatus Dormiibacterota bacterium | reverse complement strand
GACCGCGAGCTCCAGGCCCTCCAGCGGCAGCTCGATGACGCTTTCGAGACCACGCGGCCACGCGCAGGTTTCGAGGACGACCTGTGGTCGAAGATGCAGGCGCGTCGACCTCTGTGGGCCCAGCTGCGGGATTTCTTCGCGGCCTTGCTCGCGTCGGTGCGGCGCGTACCCGGAGCGCCGGCGGCGGCGGTGGCGGTCGTGCTCGTGCTCGCGATCGGGATCGGAATCATCTCGCTGAAAGGTCCAAGTGGCGGGGGCTCGAGCGCAAGCCGGGAAACCGGCACCGCGCCCTTCGCCGGCGGGACGGCAGCCTCAGGGAATGGACCCAAGACTCCATCGAAGCTCAGCGGCCCGCTGCCCACGCCGTCCCTGAGCCAGGCCGCCCCATCGCCCAACCTCCCCACGAGGACGATCAACGGCGGTGCCTACGACGCTTCCTACAGCCTCTACTTCGGTCCGGCGACACTGACCTGGGCCGGCCAGCTCGACGTCACCGCCACGGCGCTGCCGGTCTACCGCTTCCAGGAGCCGACCCGGGCGGATGCAGATCGGTTCGCAGCGTCCATCGGAGCCATGCCAGCCCCCAACTTGCCGCGAGAGGGCCTGGGTGTTTACTCCGGGCACGACTTCGTCCTGGTGGTGTCCGCCAGCACTTTTCAGCCCCCGCTCGAGCCCACCTTCAGGCTCACCGACACGACCCCCAACGGCGCCACCGACCCCGTGGGGGTCGCCGCCGCGTACCTCGCGGCCCACGGCCTGCGCCCGACGTGGCCGTATCAGATTCAGACTCAGCAGTCCATAGATTCAAAGTCGATCCGGGTCACATTCCTCCGATTGTTTGACCTCGGGACCCAGGGCCAGGCCAGCCTCGTCGACAGCGTGGGCTCCGCTTACGGAATCGAGGTGGATCTCAGCGGCGGCCAGACGCGCGCGGTGGCCTACGGTCCCCTGCCGTTGAATCTTGATACCGGCACCTACCCGATCGTCACCGCGGAGCAAGCAGTCCGCTCCGCTCTTGCGCAGTCGGCCCCGGCCGGCAGCAACATTCCCGCGGTCCGGCTTACCGGAGCGGAGCTGGTCTACATCCTCGTCCCAGCCGGCGATCACAGCTACTACGAGCCGGCGTTCCTCTTCTCTGGCCTGTTCACCGACCAGGGCACGACCCACGTGAAGCGGGTGCTCGTGCCTGCGGTGGCTCCCTAGCAACGACCGGCCTGAGTTCGCCTATACACTGCCGATGTAGTGGGAAAGAAGCGCGTGCAGACGCGGCAGATGCGCCAGCAGATGCGCAAGATCCAGCCCAAGCCCGGTGCGGCGACCGGCGGCGGGCAGACGAGGCGCCAGCGGGAGAGATACGTGCAGGCCGGGGGGATGCTGCAAGGCTATGCGCCCGACCTGGTCATCCGGCTCGGTTATATCGCGGTCGGCATCGCGGTCGCCTGCGTGCTGATCATCGCCGCCATCGTGGTTTTCGTGCCGCCCATCTACGGCCTCCCCGTGGCCATCGCGGCCTCTATCGCCTGGGTGGTTCCGATCGCGCTGCTTGCGAGCTTCATTGCTCCCGGATTCCGGCTGGCCCTCAAAGATCGCAAGGCAGAGGGCCGGCTCGTGCAGGGCCAGCTGGTGGGCGCCAGCATGGTGAGCACGTCGATGGGCCTGGGGATGCTCATGGTTCAGACTCGCGGCGGGGTTGAGCAATACCTCGTCCCGCCGGCGCGCCTGAAGCAGGTGCCCGGCAACCAGGTCCACGTGGTGCTGACGGTCACGCCGAACCTCCGCCATGTGCGATCGGTCGGCGTGATGGGCCAGCGGATGGTTCCGCGTGTCGACCCGCCCGTCCCGCCGGTGATGACGCGCCTGCAGCAGCTTCCCCTCATCACTCCGATCGCGCTGGCGGTCGCCGCCATCGTCGGTGACGACGCGGTGGCGCTGTCCCCGATCCCGAACCAGCCCGTGCACGCCGGGCTCGCGGTTGTGGCGGGGACTGCGCTGGCAGCGGCCGTGTACGGGGTGTCCACCTTCCTCCAGCGCCGGCTGATGAAGGAGGTCCAGGCTCAGCTCCCCAAGAACTAGACTCGGAATGATGACCAGCGACGTTCACATCACACCCGAGGGGCTCGAGGCGGTAAGGACCGAGCTGCACGAGCTAACCACGGTCAAGCGCCCGGCGATCGTAGCCAAGATCAAAGCCGCCCGAGAGTTCGGCGACCTGTCCGAAAACTTCGAGTACCACGCAGCCAAAAACGAGCAGGGGATGATGGAGGCGCGAGTCAAAGAGCTCGAGGCGATCATCAAGAACCACGTCCTGATCAAGACGACGAAGGGGTCGGGCGTGGTAGCGATGGGGAGCACCGTCCAGTTCGAGGAAGACGGCGAGGGCCAGGAGACGTACCGAATCGTCGGGCCGGCCGAGGCAGACCCCAAAGCCGGCCGGGTGAGCTACGAGTCAGCGCTCGGCAAGGCGTTGATCGGCCATCGCGTGGGTGATGAGGTCGAGATCAAGACGCCCAATGGCGCGTATCGGGTCCGAATCATCGGCGTTGACTAAAGCGCCTCCGGCCACGCATCTCGAAGAGCTCCGAGCCTGGATGGCGAGCCAGGACCTGACCGCCGCCTACATCACTCAGCCCGTGTCGATCGCCTATCTGACCGGCGTGCGGGCGGACCCGTTCGAACGGCTCATGGCGCTCGCGGTCAAGCCTGACCGGGCGACCCTGATTCTTCCGGCGATCGAGCGCGAGAACGCGGAGCGGGCCGAGCCCGACGCGGAAATCGTTTCGTGGCGTGACGGTGAGGACCCATACGGGCTGGTCCACCAGGCGCTCGAGGACTCCGCCCGGCTTGGCGTCGAGAAGGAGCACATGACGCTGGCGGTCGCAGAGGCCCTTCGCGAACGGTTGCAAACGCGGGCGATGGTCGACGTGGCGCCCGAGATTCGACGCCTGCGCCGCACCAAGTCGCCCCTCGAGCTGGAGAAGCTCGCGCATGCGGCGGCGATCACCGACGCCGCCACCGACGAGATCGTTGGCCGTCTTCATGGCGGGCAGACCGAGCTCCAGGTTGCCATCGCCATCGGCGCTTCCATCAGTGGCGCGGGTGGAACGCTCGCGTTCGACACGCTCGTCCTGTCAGGCCCCAACTCGGCGCTGCCCCATGGCCGGCCTTCCGGGCAACGTCTGGTTCAGGGCGAGCTCGTGCTGCTCGATTTTGGCGCCGCCTATGAGGGCTACTGCGCCGACACGACGCGCGTCGCAGTCGTCGGCGCCCCGACTGCACGCCAGCGCGAGATCCACGCGCTTGTCCTCGCTGCCCACGATGCCGCCATCGACGTGGTGCGCGCGGGCGCGACCACCGGTGACGTGGACTCGGCGGCGCGAAACGTCATCGACGCCGCCGGGCTGGGCGATCGATTCTTCCACCGCACCGGCCACGGGCTCGGCCTCGAGCCGCACGAGGACCCGTCGCTCGACCCCGGCTCGAAGACGGTGCTCGAGGTTGGGATGGTGTTCACCGTCGAGCCCGGGATCTACGTCCCGGGTTGGGGCGGGGTGCGGATCGAGGACGACGTGGTCGTCGAGGCGGATGGGTGCCGGCTCCTCACCAAAGCCGACAGGTCGCTGAGAACGGTGCCTCGCGGATGAACATGCTTGCCCCCGGGATGCGGCGCACGGCGCAGCGGACGATGGTCTACAACGCGATCGTGCGGCTGGGCGGGCACTGCACCGCCGACGAGATCACCGTCGAGCTGCAGAAGACCTCAGCCCGCTTTCCGCGCAGCACCGTCTATCGCTCGCTGGAGGCGCTTACCGCATCGGGCTCCGTGTACGCGGCGCACCTTGGCGACGGGCCGACCCACTACGAGCTGGCCACCGGCGACCATCACCATGCAGTGTGCCAGCTTTGCGGCGGCGTGCTGCACATCGAAGAGGCGCTGGTGAGCGAGCTGGAAAGGCACCTCGAGGACCGCCATCGGTTCAAGCCGGTGCATACCGAGGTGCTGGTGGTCGGAGTCTGCGAGACGTGCTCGCGGACGCCCGGCCGCAAGTCCGCCCGGCGCCATACCCTCGAGCACGTCCACCACTCGGGAGGCGACTCGGGCTCCTGATACATTCGTCATTGCCAATTCACGCCCCTCTCCGTGACCCTCTCCCCGAGGGGGAGAGGGGAAACCGCTAGGAGGACGTATGGAGCCCAAGATCGTCGGCACCGTCATGTTCCTCGCCGCGCTCACATGTCCGGTACCTGCCGAAGGCGGTGATGAGGGTCCTGAAACCGTTGGTCGTTAGTTCGAGGAGTTAGTGCCATGCCCAAGTTCATGATCCAGGGCAGCTACACGGTCGATGGCATCAAGGGCGTGCTCAAGGAGGGCGGCACCGGCCGGCGGGCCGCTGTCGAGGCGGCCACGAAAGCGCTCGGCGGCAAGGTCGAGGCCTTCTACTACACCTTTGGCGAGAACGATGTTTTCGGAATCGTCGACGTACCCGACAACCTGACGGCGGCGGCCTTCTCCATGATCATCGCCGCCACCGGAACCGTGAGAACGCGGACCACGGTCCTGTTGACACCGGAGGAGATCGACCAAGCAGCGAAGAAGTCAATCTCGTTCCGACCAGCCGGCCACTAGATCCCGAAATGACCACTCGCTGGCTCACGTTCGACTGCTTCGGGACGCTGGTCGACTGGCGTCACGGCATCGGTACGACCGGGGAGCTGCTGTTCCCCGGTCGGGGCGCCGAGCTGCTGGGCGCGTACATCGAGATCGAGGCTGAAGTCGAGGAAGAGAAGCCGTTCCGGCGCTATCGGGTCGTGCTCGCCGAGACGCTGCGTCGCGCGGCGGCCAGGCTCAAGCTCGACCTCAAGCACGACGACGCTACGGCATTGACGTCGACCATTCCGCACTGGCCGGTCTTTCCCGACGTCGGCCCAGCTCTCCGCACACTTCACGCCGAAGGCTGGAAGCTTGCTCTCCTGACCAACTGCGACCGCGACCTCATCGCGCTGACCGAGCGCCGCCTGCCGGAACCGTTTGACGCGGTCATCACGGCCGAAGACGTGTCCGCATACAAGCCGGACCCGGCGCACTTCCGG
>DASWGF010000351.1:0-11380 GCA_036393875.1 Candidatus Dormiibacterota bacterium | reverse complement strand
AGGCTCGCCGGCGTGGACATGTCGTCGAGAGAGCCGGTCGACGCGGCATTCGCTGCGCTGGCCGACACAGTGACTCGCCTCGAGGAGTTGCTAGACGCCCGCTCCCCACACCCCCCGCTTCGCGGGGGGAGCTCCCCACGGGGTGGGGAGCCCAGCTAGCGCAGGGTCAGGCGGTAGACGTTGCTGTCGCGGAGCTCGAATCCCAGACGCGGGTAAAGGCGATTCGCGGCCTCGCGCGACCGGGCGGACTGGAGCTCGACGATGCCGGCTCCCCGCCTGCGGGCCACTTCTATGCATTCTTTGACCAGGGCTTCGCCCACGCCCTGCCCGCGCGCGGCCTTGTCCACGACCACATCCTCGATTCTCGCCTTGAGCCAGATCGGGGTCGTATAGACCACCACCCCGGCAAGACCGACGATGAGCGAACCATCGCGCGCGACGAGGAGGGTGACCCCCGGGTCGGCCACCACCGCGGCCAGGTGGTCGAGACTCGGGATCGGAAGCGACGGGTTGAGCTGGGGGAGCAGCACCGCCAGTGCATCCCTCAGCTCAGGTGTGGCCTCAGTGGCGGCCTCGATGCGAACAGTCACCGTGGAGAAGGCTAACCCGCTTCACGCCCCTCTCCCCGGCCCTCTCCCCTACCCTCTCCCCTTCGGGCAAGGGGTATTGACAAACATCGGATGTCCTGATTGGATATATCAACATAACCTAAGGTCCAACTCGCGACGTTCCCGTTCTTAGCCCGGTCGGTGTAAAGGAGTGACCGATGTCCGAGACATTTTCTCGTCGGAAGTTCTTGGTCCAGGGTGGAAGGGCGGTCGTCGCCGGAGGGGCCATCGCGGCCGCCGGGCCCTTGCTGTCGGCCTGCGACTGGTTCGCGAAGTCGGGCCCGACCTCCGCTACCGAGGTCGGCTACACATACCCGACATTCACGCCGGTGCCCGATGTGGCCCTGGTTCAGGACGCGATGAACAAGATCCTGAAGCCCAAGTACGGGGTGACGATCAAGCTCAACCCGATCGACTTCGGCGCCTATGACCAGAAGCAGAAGCTGGCCGTGGCCGCGGGCGACGTGCAGGACATCGTCTACTCCGTGCCCTGGGTCAACAACTACTACGTGAACGTGGCGCAGGGCGCCCTCAAACCCCTGGACGGTCTTCTCAAGTCGCACGCCCCGAAGACGTACGCCAGCATGACGGTCCAGGCCTGGCAGGCCACCAAGGTCAAGGGCAAGATCTACGGCGTTCTCAACCAGCAGCCCTGGACGCGGCCGATCGGGCCGCGCGTGCGCAAGGACCTGGCCGACAAGTACCACCTGGACCTCACGAAAGTGAGCTCCTTCGACGACCTCACGCCGTTCCTGGCCGCCGTCAAGGCAGGTGAGCCCAAGGTCACGCCAATCGGCATCGCCCAGATCGCGGACAAGGGCGGGCCGTATAGCGCGGCGCTGCTCGGGTACGAGATCGTCGACGGCGTCTCCACGGACGCCGGCGTCATCGGCGTGAAGGCCGACGATGCCAACCTGAAAGTCGTGAACATCGCCACGCTGCCGGAATTCCTGCAGCAGGTGAAGCTGGCGCGGCAATGGTTCCAGGCCGGCTACTACCCGGTCGACCCGCCCGGCGAGCAGGCCACCGCCAACTGGCGGGCGGGACAGTACGCGGTGGAGATCGACGTCGTGCACCGGGACTCCACCGGTCAGCTCAAGGCCACCTACGGCTTTGACTTCGTCGCCAAGGGGCTGGGACCGCTGGTCCTCACCACGGGCGGCATCATAGCCACGATGAACAACATCAGCAGCACGTCCAAGAATCCAGAAGCCGCGATGACGGCCCTCGAGGCCCTCAACACCGATGTCGACGTCTACCGCCTGATCTGCCGCGGCATCGCGGGCACGCACTACACGGTCACTGACGCAAAGAATGCAGTCGTCGGGTTTCCCGCCGGAGTGACGGCGAGCAACGACCGCTACAACCCGCAGACATCGTGGATGTTCGGCGACCTGTTCAACGATTTCTATTCTTCGGAGGACACGGTCGGGGCCTGGCCGCTATCACTCAAGGACAACCAGACCGCGATCCCCTCCAAGGCGCTCGGATTCGCGTTCGACCCAACCAACGTCAAGACCGAGCTGGCCCAGGTGCAGAAGGCCCAGCAGCAATACGGCTATCCCCTGATCATGGGCCGGGCCGACCCCAGCGCCGGCTTGAACACATACCTCAGCAAGCTGCACGACGCAGGGGTCGATAAGGTCATCTCCGAGATCCAGAGCCAGCTCAACAGCTGGAAATCGTCCAAGTAAACGGATTACTCCTCCTTGGCGGGCGACTGAAATGCGTTCGGTCGCCCGCTTTCCTGCCCCAGAGCCCATGACCCGGAACAGAAAGCCTTACTTTGCACATGTCAACATGTCCACCTGCCGGCTAAAGCCGTGACCGAGCCGAGAGTCTGGACGGTCGATCCCAACAACCCGCTCCCGCTGTACTACCAGGTCTACGCATCCCTGCTCGAGCGCATCCAGGGAGGCGAGTTCGGACCCGGGAGCTTCCTGCCCGCCGAGAGACAGCTGACCGAGGACTACGGCGTCAGCCGGATCACAATCATCAAGGCGCTCAACGAGCTGTCTCGCGAGCATCACATCAAGCGTCAGCAAGGGCGCGGCACGGTCGTGACGCATCCGGCTGATCGCCCCAGCGCCCAGCGGCGCTCGATTGCGTTCATCTGTCACCTTCTCGACCACCCCTACCTCTTCCATGTGCTCATGGGCATCGCTCGGACCGCCGCTGAAAACCACCACGACCTCCAGGTCATCAGCTCGTACGACACCGACAACGATGAGGCGCAGCACATCAAGGATGCGATCGTGCGCAACGTCGACGGGATAATCGTCTATCCACATCACAGGTACCGGAACCAGGCGCTGTACGAGGACTTGCAGCGGCAGCGGTTTCCCCTGGTCATGGTGGATCGCTACTACCCGCAGATCGACACCGACCGCGTCGTCTTCGACGACGAGATCGCCGGGTACGAGCTGACGAGCAGGCTGCTGCAGCGCGGTCGCCGCCGGATCGCCGTCATCTCGTATTTCGAAGTCGAGGCGACCAGCGTCAACCACCGGCTGAGCGGGTACCGCCGGGCGCTGCAAGAAGCCGGCTTGCCTTACGACGAGGACCTCGTGTGGCTCGACGTGTACCAGTCGTTTCATCGTCCGGATGAGCTTCTCAGCGACGTATCGGCTCGGGAACGCCTTGGCAGACGACTCGCGCAGCTACAACCGGACGCTCTTTTGACCCTGAACGACGACGTGCTCGAGCGGGTCACGTACGACCTCTTGATCCTCAGCCGCTCGGTGCTTCCGGTGACCGCCTCGGATCGCAAGCGCACCGCGTCGATCGATTGGAAGGGCGAGATCGCCACGTTCAGCCACAAGCCGCCGACGCCATACGCCCATCACTCGCTGTCGGCCGTTCACTCCGGCGAGGTGCTCGGGGCCGAGGCGGCCCGGCTCTTGATCGAGCGCACGAAGCGGTCGCTCCCAAAGGAGCGCCAGGTGATCATGGTTCCGATGACCATCGTCGAGACTGAGTCGGATGCGTCGCTGCCGGCCAAGCCGGCGGTCGCCGACGACTCGCACGTGTGAATCCAACCCCGACGGTCAAAACAGCTCTCGGTATGACTGCGGATAGTGCACGCCCCCACCCGGCTGCGCGCGTTCCGCGCGGAGCCGACCTCCCCGCGCTGCGGGGAGGCCAGGGGAGGCGACTTACCACGCGGGTGGGGAGGGACGGGGCCTTGCTCTTGATGATGGCCCCGGGGCTGCTCGTCTTGTTCGTATTTGCCTATCTGCCGATGTTCGGCATCATCATCGCCTTCAAGGACTACCGCGCCTATCAAGGAGTCCTGGGCAGTCGGTGGGTAGGCCTGAAGAACTTCTACTACCTGTTTCAAACCGACGATGCGCGGCGCATCGTCGTCAACACCCTCACCATGAACGCGCTGTTCATCGTCAGCGTGCTCGTGGTCGCGCTTGGAATCGCCCTGCTGCTCAAAGAGGTTCAAGGCTCGAACCGGTGGCTGACCAGGTTCTACCAGTCGACGCTCTTTTTCCCGTACCTCTTTTCGTACGTCATCATCAATTACTTCGTCTTCGCCCTTCTCAACACCAGCAACGGGCTCGTGAACCACACGCTCCACAGCATCGGAATCCAGGCGGTGCACTGGTACGAGTCACCCCAGGACTGGCCCGTGATCCTCACCGTCGTCACCGTCTGGAAGAATGGTGGATTCTGGAGCATCGTCTACCTCGCGGGGATGATCGCGATCAACCCCGAGTATTACGAAGCGGCCAGCCTGGACGGCGCGACCGCGTGGCAGAAGATCTGGCACATCACGCTGCCGCTCCTGAGGCCGCTGATCATCATCAATGTGTTGCTCTCAATCGGCAGGATCTTCTATGCCGACTTCGGGCTCTTCTATCAGGTCACCCGCAACGCGCCCGAGCTTTACCCGACCACCGACGTCATCGACACCTACGTTTACCGGACGCTCACGACCATCGGAGACGTGGGCATGGCGTCCGCGGCGGGCACGTTCCAGGCCGTGGTGGGTTTCTTCCTCGTGCTGTTCTCGAACTGGTTGGTGCGTCGAACGGAGCCGCAAAGTGCAATCTTCTAGCCTGGCCGCGCCTCTCCAGGTGGCTTCGCTCTTGCGACGCCAGCAATACCGCCGCCCTCGCGCGGGCAACCTCGCGGTGCACACGTGCCTGCTGCTGCTCAGCTTCCTTTTCCTGGTGCCCCTGATCCTGCTCGTCTCAGCCTCGCTCTCGTCCGAGGCCGACATCAGCACGTATGGGTTTTCACTGATCCCGCGATCGATAGACTTCGCCGCCTATCAGTACATCCTCAACGATCCCAGCCAGATCCTGAGCGCATACGCCGTGACGATCACGGTCACGCTCGTGGGCACATGTGCCGGGGTGCTGGTCATGGCGCTGCTCGCCTACCCGTTGTCGCGGACCGACTTCTCGTTGCGCCGACCGCTGTCGTTCGTGGTGTTCTTCACGCTGCTCTTCAGCGGCGGCCTGGTCCCGCTCTACATCCTCGTCACCCACTACCTCCAGATCCAGGACACGCTCTTTGCTCTGATCCTTCCCTACCTGGTGATGCCGTGGTACGTGCTTCTCCTGCGCGCCTACTTCGCCCAGCTGCCGCGCGAGCTCATCGATGCCGCCAAGGTGGACGGGGCGGGAGAATGGCGGATCTTCTTCCAGATCGTGGTGCCGCTGTCGCGACCGGCGCTGGCGACCGTCGCACTGTTTTGCGCGCTTGCCTACTGGAATGACTGGTACCTCGCGCTGCTCTTCATAAACAACCCCGCCCTGGTGCCGCTCCAGTACCTGCTGTATCAGATCTCCACCAACATCGCGATCCTGCAGACGAGCTCGCAGGCGTTCGGCGTCCAGATCCCCGCGCTCTCCGCCCAGATGGCGATCGCCGTGCTGGCCATCGGTCCCATCACCCTCGCGTTCCTCGCCGTGCAGAAGCATTTCGTAAGTGGAATCACGCTGGGCGGAGTCAAGGAGTGAGTGACGAGGCGACGCCTCTCGAGCTCACCGCATTCTGCGTGCGCGGCGAGCCCATCAGCTACGTCGACGCCATTCGTGGCGAGTTCGTGCCGATCAAAGTTGGCGATCCGTGGGGCCCGCCCTGGAGCACGACGTGGTTTCGCGTTCGGGGTCGGGTGCCCGAGCACATCGTTGGGCAGCGGGTGATCGCCTGCTTCGACCTCGGATTCGGCGGGCCCACTGGATTCACATGCGAGGCGCTGGCCTGGAAGGATGGCAAACCGTGGCGCGGGGTCGACCCCAACCACCGGTGGCTCCCGATCGATGGTCGTGAGGTCGATTTCTATCTCGAGGCCGCGGCCAATCCACGCGCCACCGAGGCAGGGCCTGAGCCCGCGCCTTCGATGCTCGCCCTGCGCAATTCACCCGAGCCGGCTTTCGTCCTGCGGCAGGCTGAGCTTGCCATCCGCGATTCGCCGCCAGAGGCAATGCCAGCTCACGCCCCGCTCCCTAACCCTCTCCCCGAGGGGGAGAGGGAAGTCCCTTTGCACCGCATCACCGCCGTCGGTCACGCGCACATCGACACAGCCTGGGAGTGGCCGATACGGGAAGCCAAGCGAAAAGTCGCGCGCAGCTGGTCGACGCAGCTGGCGTTGATGGATGAGCACCCCGACTACGTCTTCGCCGCCTCCCAGCCGGCGCAGTACGCGTGGATGAAGGAGTCATATCCCGACCTCTACCGCCGCATCAACCAGAAGATCGCGACCGGCCAGTGGGAGCCGGTGGGCGCGATGTGGGTGGAGGCCGACTGCAACCTGCCTTCGGGCGAGTCGCTGGTCCGCCAGATGCTGCAAGGCAAGCGCTTCTTCATGAAGGAGTTCGGGTACGAGACCAAGATCCTGTGGCTGCCCGACGTGTTCGGCTACCCCGGCAACCTACCGCAGCTCATGTCCGAGGCGGGCTGCGATTTCTTTCTCACCCAGAAGCTTTCCTGGAACGACACCAACAAGCCCGCCCACCACACCTTTATATGGGAGGGGATCGACGGGACGCGCATCTTCACCCACTTTCCACCCGCCGACACCTACAACGGCAGCTTCAGGCCCGAGGAAGTTGAACAGAGCATCCGCAACTTCAAGGACGGCCACAGCTCGCTCAGGTCGCTGTACCTGTTCGGCTGGGGTGACGGAGGCGGCGGCCCCCAGCCGGAGATGATCGATTCGGCCCACAGGCTGGGCGTAGAGATCGGTCGCGCCGGCGAATTCTTCGAGGCGGCCTCTACCGAGGCGAACGGCCTGGCGACCTCGGTCGGCGAACTGTACTTCGAATTGCACCGGGGCACATACACGAGCCAGTCGCGGACGAAGCGATTGAATCGACTGGCGCAGCAAGCGCTCCGTGAGGCGGAGACGTGGTCGGTGGCAGCCGGCGGCTTGTATCCCTCGAACGAGTTGAGCGCGCTGTGGCAGAAGCTGCTTCTCAACCAGTTCCACGACATCCTGCCCGGCTCGAGCATCGACTGGGTCTACGAGGAGGCCGAGCGCGACCTCCAGCACGTCTCTGATCGGGCGGATGCCTTCGCTGAGGCAGCGATGTCCGCAATCGTGGGCGAGGGCGACGAGTTGGTGGCATTTAACTCGACCTCCCATCCGCGCACCGAGGTGATCAGCCTAGACGGAGAATACGCGCGCATCGAGGCTCCGGCTTGCGGATGGGCGGTGATCGTTCCGCACGCAGGCGAGCCCGAGGTCGCTGTCTCCGATCACAGCATGGAGAACGAGCTGCTTCGCGTCGAATGGGACGAGCGCGCCGTCCTGACCTCGATCTGGGACAAGGAAGCCGATCGCGAGGTGCTGAGCGGGCCGGGAAACCTGCTGCAGCTGCACGACGACAACCCGACGCGCTGGGATGCCTGGGATCTCGACGCCGGCTACCGCGACTCATTCATCGACGTGACCGCGGTCGAGGAGGTGCAGTGGCGCGGCGGATTGCGCGGACTGCTCGCGCTCGGACGCAGGTTCGGCGAGTCGTGGCTGTTCCAGACCATGTCCCTTGACGCCGGTTCGCGGGTGCTGCGTTTCGAGACGTTTGTCGAGTGGCAGGAGCGCCACAAAATGCTGAAGGTCGCGTTCCCAGTGACGGTCAAGGCACGCGAGGCGACTTACGAGATCCAGTTCGGGCATCTCGGGCGGCCGACGCACGAGGACACGAGCCAGGCCAAGGCGATGTTCGAGGTTTGCGCGCAGCGCTGGGCGGACCTGGGTGACGGCGACTACGGCGTCGCGTTGCTCAACGACTGCAAGCACGGCTACGACATCCACGGATCGGTGATGCGACTCTCGCTGTTGCGCGGGCCGACGCATCCGGACCCGACCGCCGACCTCGGCGGTCACCAGTTCACCTACGCCCTGATGCCGCATCTCGGCGATTTCCGAAAGGCTGGGGTCATCGAAGCCGCGGAGGACCTGAACTCTCCGCTGCTGCCTGCACGTGGAAACCTGGCGCCCGGCTCATCCCGCTCGCTCATCGAGATCGACACCCGAGAGGTGATCGTCGAGGCGATCAAGCGGGCCGAGGATTCGGACGCGACGATCGTGCGTCTCTACGAGGCGTGGGGAGCGCCGTGCAAGGCGCAGTTGCGGACGACGCTCCCCGCGTCGCGGGCATTCCTGTGTGACTTGCTTGAGCGCAACCGTGAAGAGGTCGCCGTCCACGACGGCGTCATCGACCTGGAACTGACACCGTTCAAGATCCTGACCCTGAAGCTGGACCCTTAGGGAATGACCATCCGACGCGGGTCAGACGACATCAAACCCAGCCGCACGGCACTCATGACAGCTTCTGTGCGATTGCTGGCGCCAAGCTTGGCGAAGATCCGGCTCATATGGTTTCGAACCGTCTGTGCGCTGATTCCCAGCAGTTTCCCAATCTGCTTGTTGGACTTGCCGGCCGCGACGTGTATCAAGACGCTCAGCTCCCGCTTCGAAACCGCAGCTCGGCGGCCTACGGCTGTTGCTGTGTCATGGCCGAAGCCGATTGCAAGGACGACAACTTTGAACATGGGCGACTCTTGGTCGGTCGGATTCTCGGCGTAGCGGCCGGCCGGCAACCATACATCGACCATCACGGAGTCCGGCGTGAGCCGCAGCATCCGCTCAACCGCGTCGAGCCCGATTTCCGTCTGACTCACGACCCGGAGCTGCGCGTCTGCGGCAAACAGCCTCGCCAGCGCAGTTCGGACCGGGTCGTAGCCATCCTCAACCTGCATTTTTGGAGCCGGGGAACCGGCGCCCACGCCCCTCTGGAGGATTGGCTCAGTTTCGTTGCGGGCGCGCTTTTTCACAATGCGCGCAGGCTTCGAAAACTCAAGCGCCAATCCCGTCCGCTCCCTTCCCAACCCGGGCAATGCCTTAATGGAGGCTGAAAGTTGCCCTAGGAAACCCAACTATGCGGTCACTTGATGCTCACGTCAAGAATCTGTTTTGGGGCGTGAATCTGGCTGGATCCGGATTGGTACAAAAGTCCTATAAATAAGCGGGCTGAATCGGTCGTTGCGTCGAGCCACAGGGTCGCCAGGCGGACCGCGCACAGGCTTTGAAGGTCCCCTCGGACGTCAGAAACCGGATGTCCAGCACCTGTCCGTAGTGACATTTATGCCATTGCTCACCGTTCCGGCTGAACTCACCATGGTTAAAACGCTGATTTCGGCTGTGCGCAATTTGGCGCGAGGTGGTGGTGGCCCTACTTTCAGCCTGGGCAGCTGTGGCTAGTAGTTGAGGAAGGGCTTCATCGGCTTCTTGCGGCCGCATTTGCGGCCACTTGGGCCTTGGTCATTTGGGAAGGAGAACAACACTTGCTTAATGGATTTGGGCTTTCAAAGGCCCGAGAACCGAGCCGCACGTCGGCGGGCCCCGGCGGCGGGCGCGGCAGCAGGCATCGGGTTGGCTCCCGAATCGGAGTCATCTTCGCCATCGGGCTGCTGTTCGTATTCTTTGCGGTGCCGACACAAGCCGTAAATGCCACGGGCCTGTTTGAGCTAGACGGCAACGCGGTCACCCTTCACGGCGCGGGCTCGCCCGACGATTGGGACCGGGTCTGCCACGACGTAACCGACAACGGGACCGTTTTCAACAAATTTGGGACCGGCTTCGACTCCGCGGGACACGCGTTTTCCGCAGCGGGGTGTAACTCGGCCGCTAGCACGACGGGGGCGAGCGCCCTCGAATTCGTGCATGCAGCGTCCCAGAATGAGGTCAACTTCACCGGCGGCGGCTCCAAGGACCCAATCGACATCTCGAGCTGGGCCTACACAACTGGAACCGGCGGAAACCCGGGTAAGGACATTCTCCTCGACGGCTTCGCGGCCAGGTACTCCACGGCCGCTAACAGCAGTACCTGTCCAACGATCAATAGCGACCCGATCTGCAAATTGATCTTCTTCGGCCTGGATAGGTTCGACAACAGCGGTGACGCCCAGAACGGGTTCTGGTTCCTGCAGAACAGCGTCACGCTCGCCAACAACAAAGTCGGCGGCGGTCTTGGTTTCAGTGGTCTCCACAAGACCGGCGACATCCTCGTCGTTACCGACTTCGCCATCGGCGGCGCCACCAACGCGATCACCGTATACTCGTGGGACCCGAGCTGCACGAAGGCGACCGGAACGCTCGCGGGGGATTGTGGTGACGCGAACCTGCGCATCGCAGGCACCTCCGCCAATGCAAACTGCACGAACTCCAGTCCGACCGCCCCGTTCTGCGGAATCGTCAACCAGGCCGACGGAACGACCGGCCCCACGACGGCTCCCTGGGGCTTCTTGGACAAGGGCGGCAGCGCGACATATGGACAGGGAGAGTTCTTCGAGGCGGGCCTCAACATCAGCGACGTCCCTGGCCTTAACGCCAACGCCTGCTTTGCGAGCACCCTGGCCGAGTCACGCTCCTCAACCTCAACTAGCGCAGTGCTAAAGGTCTTCATCCTCGGCGGTTTCGGTGCCTGCACCTCGAGCACGGTGACGACGCCGAGTGCCGGCAAGAACGGGTCAGCCCCGATCAACGCCACCGCCAACCTTCCTGAGACCGACTCGGCAACGATCACGGTCGCGGGAACTTCGAACTTCGGCGGCACTGTCAAGTTCTCGATCTGCGGCCCATTCGCACTGGGCACCACCACCAACTGCGCGACCGGTGGCTCCGCGATCGGATCGCCGGTGACGGTCACCGGCTCCAGTGGCACAGCTACAGTCGTGTCACCCACCGCCACAGTCACAGAAGTCGGCCGCTACTGCTGGAGGGCGGAATACTCCGGGGACCCCAGTGTGGGCGTGCCTCCATCAAGCGACCCCACTAATCCAAGCGACCTAAGCACGAACGAGTGCTTCAGCGTGACCCCCCTTCAGCCGACACTTGCGACGCAAGCAACGATTACCTCTAGCGCCAATCCACCAGTGGATGGCAACCTACCGGCCACCATCAGCGACACGGCGACTCTGGCCGGCACGGCTAACGAACAGGGCACGGGCGGGGTCGGCCTCGACGGTTCGATCGGCAATCCGACCCTGACACTCGGCAGCCCGGCGAAGGGGCAGATTACGCTGACTGCCTTTGGACCGAACAACTGCACCACCGTCGCGTTCGGACCGACCACGGTGAATGCGAACGGCGACGGAACCTACGGCCCGGTAAGCTTTTCGCCGACTGCGGTTGGCACCTACACCTGGGTGGCTTCTTACAGCGGCGACTCGCCGAACACCCTTGGCGTGGCGGCATCGGCTTGCCCCGACACGACGGGAACCGAGAACGTCACCGCCAAGGACACCTC
>DASWGF010000350.1:0-13934 GCA_036393875.1 Candidatus Dormiibacterota bacterium | reverse complement strand
CTTCGCCATCGAGCCCTCGGCCCTCTTGAACTCACCGCCGTTGCGGCCCTCCCACAGCGCTCGCCAGATGAGCGCACGCGTCGCCTCGATCTCGGTGGCCATGTCGGCGAGCATGAACGCGATCGCCTCGTTCTCGATCAGCGTGCGGCCGAACTGCTTGCGCTCCTTCGCGTAGTGGAGGGCGAACTCGAAGGCAGCCCGGGCGATCCCCAGCGCCTGCGCGCCGACGATCGGCCTCGACAGCTCGAAGGTCTTCAGAGCCACCGACGAGCGCTGGTGTGTTCCCTCACGCGCGCGCGCCAGCCTGGCTTCGAGTTTTTCCATTCCGCCCAGCACGTTTTCGAGCGGGATCGTGCAGTCTTCGAGCAGCACCTCAGCGGTGTGCGAGGCGCGGATGCCCATCTTCTTTTCCTTCTTGCCCTGGCGCAGACCCTTGGTGCCGGGCGGGACCACAAAGCTGGCCTGCCCACGCGTGCCGAGCTCGGGCTCGACCGCAGCGACCACGACGTGGACATCAGCGATACCGCCGTTGGTGATGAAGATCTTCTGGCCGTTGATCACCCAGTTTCCGTTCGACCGCACGGCGCGCGTCTTCATCGACGAGACGTCAGACCCCGCCTCAGGCTCGGTCACCGCGAAAGCGCCCAGCGCGGGCTTCTCGACGGTGCCGAAACAGGCTGGGATCCAGGTCGCGATCTGCTCCGGGGTCCCCTGCGAGAAGATGGCGGCGATCGGAAGCCCCGTGCCCTGGATCGCGAGGGCGATGCCGGCGCAGCCCCAGGTCAGCTCCTCGGCCACGAGGGCGGGCATGATCCCGGTCGTGTCGGCGTACGTCTGCTGCAGGAACTCGACGCCGTAAAGCCCGACCTCAGCGGCCTTCTTGACCACCGGCCAGGGGAACTCCTCGGACTCGTCGTACTGGTGCGCCACCGGGCGGATCTCTTTTTCCGCGAAGCTGTGCACCCAATCCCTGATCTCACGCTGCTCGTCGGTCAGCTCGAAGGAAACCATCTCTCTCCCTTGACAACGTTTCGGTACTGGTACGTACCGTTCTGCGCCATGGACGCTACGCCGCGGCATGCCCTAGTGTCAAGAGCCTGACCTGGCTCCCCACCATGTGGGGAGCTCCCCGCCGCGTAGCGCCGGGGTGAGGGGAGGGACAGTTTGTATGGGTCCCCCCTACTCCCCCGTCCAGTTCGGCTTGCGCTTGGCCAGGAAGGCTTCCACGCCTTCCTTGAAGTCCTTCGACGAGTAGCAGACCACGATCAGGTCGGAGTCGGCGCCTTCGGGGATCAGCGTGTCGCGAACACGCCGCATCGCCTCTTTGGTGGCCCAGAGCGTAAGCGGAGCCAGCGACGCCACCTCTTGCGCGAGCGCCTGCGCCCGCGCAGGCAGCGACTCCTCGTCAGGCGTGACTTCGGAAAGCAGGCCGCACGCGAGCATCTCCTGGGCATCCATGAGCCGCGCGCGCATGATCAGGTCCTTGAGCCGGGCAAATCCGATGAGGGCGGCGGCGCGCGTGTAGTTGGCCATCGACAGGCAGTTGCCGAGCGTGCGCGCTATCGGGAATCCATATCGCGCGGACGGCGACGCTATGCGGAGATCGCAGCAGGCGGCGATCGCCGCACCCGCACCGGTGCACGCTCCTGCGATCGCTGCAATCGTCGGCACGCGCACCGATTCGAGGCTGCTCATGACCAGGTTGCCCCGCGCCTCGTAGTCAAGCGCGTCCTGTTCTGTCTTGAAGGCCCGGAACTGACCGATGTCGGTGCCGGCTACAAAAGCCTGCCCACCTGCGCCCGTCAAAACGACGGCGCGCACAGTGCGATCGGCATTGATGTCGTGGCACGCAGCTTCCAGCCGGCTGTACATGTTCCAGGTGAGCGCGTTGCGCGCCTGCGGCCGGTTGAAGGTGATCCACACGACCGCGTCCTTCCGCTCCACCATCAGCTCGTCGGCCGGCGCGTTCATCAAGCCTTCACCACGCGCGTCTCGATGAGATCCCTGACGTCGATTGGTCCATAGCCAAGCTCGGCCAGCAATTCGGCCGAGTCCTCGCCGAGCAGCGGCCCTGCAGCGTCTCGTCGCACCGGTGTCCGCGAAAAGCGCATCGGCGAGCCGAGCTGGCGCACCGTGCCTGCCGTTGGATGCGGCGCATCCCAGTAAAAGTTCCGGGCGAGCAGATGAGGGTCTGTGAAGACCTGGCCGAAGTCCTGGATCGGGGCGCAGGGGACCCCCGCATCGCCAAGGACCGCGAGCCAGTGCGCCGTCGGCCTGGTCACCGTGACGGACTCGATCGTGTCGGCGAGAGCGACTCGGTTGTGGTGACGCTTGCTCGCGTCGACGTAACGGTCGTCATCCAGTAATCCCTCCAGCCCAAGCGCCCGGCATAGCGCCATCCAGTTGAACTTTGTGGTGGCGCCGATCGTCAGCCAGCCGTCTGCCGAACGAAATGCCTGATAGGGCGCCGCGCTCTGATGGGCGGAGCCGGAGGGTTTTGGGACCTCGCCGGTGGCGAAGAAGCCGCCGGCCTCCCAGATCGCCAGCGAAACCCCGGCCTCGAGCAGCGAGACATCGATGAATTGACCGCGGCCGTCAACGCGGCGCGCGTACAGGGCCGCAACCGCCGCCAGCGCGCCGTACAGGGCGCACACCAGGTCGCACACGGGGACTCCGACTTTGACCGGGTCACCGCCTGCCGTCCCAGTGATGCTCATCAGGCCGGAGCGGGCCTGGGCCATGATGTCCATCCCCGGCTGGTCCCGCAGCGGCCCGTCCTGGCCCCAGCCAGATGCGGCCACGTAGACAAGCCCAGGGTTAATGCTGCGAAGGGTTTCATAGTCGAGCCCCAGGTCTTTCATCGTCCCCGGGCGAAGGTTCTCGACGACCGCGTCGGCTGTCGCCACCAGCTTGCGGAAAATTTCCGCGCCCTGCGAGGTCTTGAGGTCGAGCGCAAGCGACCTCTTGTTGCGATTGAGACGCATGAATGCAGAACCTTCGCCGTCGATGAGCGGCGCCGACTGGCGAACCTGATCGCCACCGTCTGGGTGCTCCACCTTGATGACCTCGGCACCGAGGTCGGCCAGCTGCATGCCGCAGAACGGGGCCGCCATGTAGTTGCCGACCTCGAGCACCCGGATGCCGGTCAGCGGTCCAGCCATTCGTCCAGAACCTCCTCGGTGTGCTGCCCCAGCAGGGGTGGTGGCATCCGGATCGGACTCGACTCGTCATCGATCTTCCAGGGCGCGCCCACCTGGTTGATCCGGCCAGCCTTAGGGTGCTCGATCTGCACTCGCATGTCGCGCGCGGTGGCGAGCGGACTGGCGAAGGCCTCTTCGATGTCGAGGATGGGGCCGGCGGGAATCGAAAACTCCTCGAAGCGTGCCAGCCAGTGGTCTCGCGTGTCCTCGTTGAGATGGGCTTCGATTGCCTGGACCAACGCCGGCCGCGCGGCCTGTCGCTGCGCGTTGGTCGCGAATCTAGGATCGATCGCCAGCTCCGGCGCGCGGATGGCCTCACAGAATCGCGCGTACTGCACATCGCTGGCCACTGCGACGTTGATGAAACCGTCCCTGACAGCGAACGTGCCGTAAGGGGCGATGGTCGCGTGGTAGTTGCCTTCCTGCCGCGGGACCTCCTTGGTTGCGAAGTACCGACCTGCCTGGTAGGTGAAGAGCGCGAGCAGGGAGTCGTTGAGCGCCACGTCGATATAGCGGCCTTTGCCAGACGTGGCTCTCTCGACTAGCGCTGCAAGAATGGCCTGCGACGCGAACATCCCGGCCGTGATGTCACCGATCGGCACGCCGACCTTCGTCGGCGGACCGTCGGGCGTCGCGTTCACGCTCATCATCCCCGACGTCCCTTGAGCGATCTGGTCGTAGCCCGCCAGCGTCGGCTGGTTCTGGCCGAATCCACTGATCGACGCATACACCAGCGCGGGTTTTACGACCTGGAGCTTGTCGGCATCGAGGTCGAGTCGGGCCATGGTGCCGGGCTTGAAGTTCTCCACCACCACGTCGGCGGCCATTGCCAGGCCCTTGGCCACCGCAAGTGCCGGCGGGCTTTTGAGGTCGAGGAGCACGCTGCGCTTGTTGCGGTTGACGGAGAGGAAGTAGGAAGACTCGCCCTGGATAAACGGCGGGCCCCACTGGCGCGACTGGTCGCCGGCCGGAGACTCGATCTTGACAACGTCGGCGCCGAGGTCGCCGAGCAGCATCGTGCAGTAAGGGCCGGCCAGTGCGTGGGTGAAGTCAAGGACGCGGATTCCAGCCAGGGGCTGTGGAGTCAATGCGTGGTTGATTGTCACTTGTCCCAGACTTGCCGGTGTGTGCTGCTGCGCCGCGTGACCGACGGGCAGAAGGCAACCAACCCTCGGATCGATGCCGCGATCGGCGGCATCGGGGGCCTCGCGGGCGGGCTCCTCGGCGTCGGCGGCGGGTTCCTCATGGTGCCGCTCCAGGTCATTTGGTCCGGCAGCGACCAGCACCGGGCGAACGGCACGTCCCTGGCGGCCATCCTGCCGATCGCGGTGGTGGCGGCGGCAAGGTACTACTTCGGCCCTGGCACTCCGCAGGTCGACCTGACCGTTGCTTTCTTACTTGCCGTGGGCGGGACGGTCGGGGCCCTCGCCGGCGCACTGGCCGCGCGCAGGATCTCCGACACCGCCCTCAAGGTGATCGTCGCCATCGTGCTCGTGCTGGTCGGCATCAAGGAGGTCTACGACGCGGTGGTCGGGACGGCGCCGCATCTGGTGGGCACCCCAGTCCGGCTCCAGGAGGCTCGAGACTTCGCGATCATCGCCGCCGGCGGCTTGGTGGTGGGGGTCGTCAGCGGTCTGACAGGCGTGGGCGGCGGCATCCTTGTGGTCCCATTCCTGGCGCTCGGATTTGGGATGGGCCAGCGTCTCGCCCAGGGCACCTCGCTCCTCGCCATCCTCCCCACCGCCACGATCGGCGCGCTGACCTATTACCGAAGCGGCGACCTCGACGTCCGCGCGTCGGCGTGGATGGGAGCGGCGGGCGTTCCCGCGGCCCTGGTGGGCGCTTCGCTCGCGCTCTGGCTGCCGCAGCGCGCGCTGGGCGCTCTGTTTGGCGTCTTCCTTCTCTTCGCGGCAGCGCGGATATGGCCCCTGGGCTCCCCGCCACCCGGGTAGCTCCCTCCGCACCGCTAGGCACCGAGGGTGAGCGGGGGTCCAATTACTCAGGCGGTTTCGGGGCCGGCTCCGGCTGGCTCGTCACCACCGCGTGGTGCCGAAACTGTGCGTCCGCAGGCGCCTGACTGCCAGGCCCCTTGGCCTTCTTCTTCTTTTTGACCTCGCGTCCCTGTTTGTTGCGTCCTTTAGCCATGGGCTTCAGTTTCTATGACCAGGGCCAGTTCGCGCAAGAAGGATTCGACATCCGTCACCAGGCCGATCGACTGCCAGCTGCCGCGGTCTGCGAGCTTGGTCACGACTGCCGGGTTGATGTCTACGCAGACGGTGCGCACACCAGCCGGCAGCATATTGCCGGTCGCAATCGAGTGGAGCATGGTCGACAGCATCAGCGCCATCCGTACGCCGTGCAGGGCTGAGCGCATGGCACGCTGCGCCTCGACCATGTCGGTGATCACGTCGGGCAGCGGCCCATCGTCGCGTACGGAGCCGGCCAGCACGAACTCGACCCCATGGTCGATCGCCGACTTCATCACCCCCGATGTGAGCTGCCCGCTGTCGACCATCTGTCGCAGGCCGCCCGCCGCGCGGACGCGATTGATCGCGCGCATGTGGTGCTCGTGCCCATGCTCGATGGCGAGCCCGCTCTCGACGTTGACGCCGAGCGCCGTCCCGAACAGCGCCGACTCGACGTCGTGCACGGCCAGTGCATTGCCCGCGAACAGGACCTGCACGAACCCGAGCTCGATGAGCCGAGACAGGTAACGCCCAGCCCCGGTGTGGACGACGGCGGGTCCCGCGACGACGACGATGCGCCCGCCGGCCTTCCGGATCTGTTTCATCTCGGCGGCGATCGCGCCGATCAGGACCTTCTTGGGCTTCTCGGCTGAGACCTCGCTCGCCATGAATGTGAAGATCTCGGTCTGCCGCGATCGCTCCAGCGGCGTGACTCTCACGCCCTGGTGGCCGACGACGATCTCGAGCCCGGGAGTTGCGCCCTGAAACACAATGCAGCGCGCGCGCCCTGCCTTGGCGTCGACTGCGATCGCGCAGTCCATCTCGATGTCTTCGACCGCTGCCCAGCGGTCGCCGATCAGCACTTCGGTCGGGAGGTTGCTGGTCGAGTAGAAACCCTCCGGGAACACGCCTTGCTTGGTGACCTTTTCCAGCTGGGCCGGCTTGTCCGATTCCGCCGTCGCGCCCAGCGCCCGAGCCTGGCGCACGATACGGTCGAGCTGCTCGGCCGAAGACGCCACCACCTCCATGCGACAGAGCGAGGTATCGGTCTTGTGCTGTCCGACCTTCAGCTCCTCGATCGTGAAATTGCCGCCCTGGTCCATGACCAGGTCCATGACCTGGGGCAGGATCATCGAGTCGATGATGTGACCCTTGAGGACCAGGCGGGCCGTGTGCCTCTGGTCGCTCACCGGAGCGCGCCGACCACGGCATTGATGGCGTCTTTGGCCTTAGCCGCCTCCTGAGACGGTTTCTCGGCGAACAGGACACTCCGGCTTGCCGACACCAGGCAAGAGGCCGGATCGCCGTTCCAGGCCGCACGCACGGAGCCCTCGAGGTCCCCACCCTGCGCGCCGATGCCGGGGATGAGGAACGGGAGCTCTGACGAGCCGCGCAGGTCTGCCATCTCCGTCGGGGCGGTGGCGCCGACCACGAGGCCGACGTTGCGATGAACGTTGAGGCGCTCGGCGAGCTCAGCCACGCGCTTGTACAGCGGCATGCCCTCGGCGTCCAGGTGCTGCAGGTCGGCGGCGCCAGGATTCGAGGAGCGGCAGAGGACATACACCCCGCGATCCTCATAGCGCGTGAACTCTTCGATCGAATCAGCACCGAGATAGGGATTGACGGTGGCGGCATCCATCGCCAACGTCTTGAAAACAGTCACGGCATAGGCCCGCATGGTGTTGCCCATGTCACCGCGCTTGGCATCGAAGAGAAAGGGCGTCGTTCTGGCTTCATCGCGAAGCTCCATGAGCGCCTTCCAACCGTCGGGGCCGTACTGCTCCCAAAAAGCGCTGTTCGGCTTGAAGCAGCACACGTGCTCCTCGGTCTGGCGCACGACCTCTCGACAGTGCCGGAGCGCGCCCGCCGCGCCGCCCGCGATGCGATCGGGATCGGGGTCGAGCCCGACACAAAGGAGCGTGTGCCGGTCTCTCGAGAGCGCGCGGAGTCGTTCGAAGTAGCTCACGGGCACTTCAAATCGTAGCTAGCATGGACTCGTGCAGCGGCAGATCCGGATCGGGCTGGCACAGGTCGACACAGTCGTCGGCGACCTGGAAGGCAACACTCGCCTGATCACAGACTGGATCGGGCGCGCCCGCGACCAGGGCGTCGACATCGTGGCTTTTCCCGAGCTGGCGATCACCGGCTACCCGCCGGAAGACCTCGTGCTCAAGCCTGGGTTCGTGCGCGACAACCTGAAGCACCTGCAGATCGTGGCCGGCGCGACCAAGGGGATCTCGGCGGTCGTCGGTTTCGTCGACGAGGATGGCGACCTGTACAACGCTGCCGCCTTCATGCATGACGGTGAGATCAAGGCCGTCTACCACAAGGTGTTCTTGCCCAACTACGGGGTGTTCGACGAGCAGCGCTATTTCGCAGTCGGCCATCGATGTCCCATATTCGAGGTGTCCGGCATCAAAGTCGGTGTGACGATCTGCGAGGACTGCTGGTACCCATCCGGCCCGATGGCCTGGCAGGCCCACCAGGGTGCCGAGCTGCTGATCAACATCAACGGTTCGCCTTATCACGCCGGCAAGCGCGGGCCGCGTGAAGAGATGGTTGCGGGCCGCGCTGCCGATTACGGCGCATTCGTCGCCTACGCGAACCTCATCGGCGGCCAGGACGAGCTCGTCTTCGATGGCAATAGCGTGATTTTCGGCCCGCACGGCGAGGTGCTGGCGCATGCATTGTCGTTCCGCGAGGACCTGTTGATGTACGACCTGGACCTGACCACCACCGCATACCACCGGCCGCACGAGAAGATCCGTTACGAGGCCGAGGGCGCGGCGCGGCTGGAGCTCGAAGCGACCGAGGTGCCGCTGGCCGCGCATGCGGAAAGGACCAAGCCGAAGATCGCCACCCGGATCGAGACCCCGCTCGAGGGTGCGGCCGAAATCTATGCGGCGGTGGTGCTTGGTACGGGCGACTACATCCACAAGCAGCGGTTCCAGAAAGTCGTGGTCGGGATGTCCGGCGGTGTTGACTCGGCTCTGACCGCCGCGATCGCCGCCGACGCCCTCGGCCCCGAGAACGTGATCGGCGTGCGGATGTCCTCTCGCCACACGTCTGCGGAAAGCCTGGAGGATGCGGGCCTCGTGGCGGAAGCGCTCGGCATGCAGCTAATGGACTTCTCGATCGAGCCGCCGCACCGCGGTTTCGAAGAGATCCTCGCACCCGTTTTTCAGGGCACGAATCCTGGTGTCGCGGAGGAAAACCTCCAGCCGCGCATCCGCTCGACCATCCTGCATGCGCTGTCCAACAAGTTCGGCTACATCGTTCTGAGCACTGGCAACAAGTCCGAGCTCGCGACCGGGTACGGCACGCTGTACGGCGACATCGCCGGCGGCTATGCGGTGCTGAAAGACATCACCAAGACGACCGTCTACGAGCTCTGCCGCTATCGCAACTCTTTGGGGCCCGCCATCCCCGAACGCGTCCTGACCAAGCCGCCTTCGGCCGAGCTGAAGCCCGGCCAGAAGGACTCCGACAGCCTCCCGCCTTACGAAGAGCTCGACCCGATCCTGCGCGGTTATGTGGAGGAGGACCTCACGCCGGAGGAGCTCGTCGCCGCCGGACACCGGCCGGAGACCGTTGCGCGCGTGATCCAGCTCGTCGACCGGAGCGAGTACAAGCGACGCCAGGCGCCTCCAGGCGTGAAGATCACCCCGCGCGCGTTCGGCCGCGACCGGCGGATGCCGATCACGAACCGATACGTCCCGAACGGCGCGCGACCGGCGACCTAGCGCGCCGAGTAGGCATAATCAAGGCTGATAGCAGGTATAGATAGGAACTATATGGCAGGTACTTTTGACGTCGCTGTCGTGGGCGGGGGGCCTGGTGGCTATGTCGCCGCCCTCCGCGCAGCCCAGCTGGGGGCGGTCACGGCCATCATCGAAAAGGACCGGTTCGGCGGGACCTGCCTGGTCCGTGGCTGCATCCCCACCAAGGCGCTGCTGCAGTCATCCGAGCTGTACACGCTGGCCAAGGGCGGCGCCCCCTTCGGCGTCGTGGCCGACAACGTGGGGTTCGACTGGCCGGCGGCCCAGAAGCGAAAGACCGCGGTCGTGGACCAGCTGGTCAAAGGCGTCGAGGGACTTCTCAAAGCCGGCGGCGTGACGATGCTCAGCGGGGCAGCCAAACTCGCGGGCGGCGGCGCGATCGAGGTTGCGGGCGAGCGCCTGCAGGCCAAGAACATCATCATCGCCACCGGCTCGGCTGTGTCCCGCATCCCGCTCAAGGGCGCCGAGCTCACGATCGACTCGGACGCCATCCTCGAGCTGAAAGAGATCCCGAAGCGCCTGGCGGTGATAGGCGGAGGGGTGGTCGGCATGGAGTTCGCCGCGATGTTCGCTGCGTTGGGCAGCAAGGTCACGGTGCTCGAGATGCTGCCCCAGATCCTTCCGATGGTCGAAGCCGACCTCGTCAACGTCTACGCGAAGCACCTGTCCGGCCTGGGCGCCGATATCCACACCAACAGCAAGGTCGCCGAGGTCGCGAAGGTTGGCGGAGGGCTGCAGGTCCGCTTCTCGACTGGCGCCGAGGGCGGCGCTGTGGACGCAGACCAGGTGCTACTCGCCGTCGGGCGCTCGCCGTACACAGAAGGCCTTGGCGCGGAGGCGGCCGGCGTTAAGCTCGAGCGCGGCCGCGTGGTCGTCGACGATCACCTGCGTACCAGCGCTCAGGGCGTGTGGGCCATCGGGGACGTGATCGGCGGCATCATGCTCGCGCACGTCGCCTCATATGAAGGCGTGTGCGCGGTCGAGAACATGGCCGGCCATGAGCGCGTCCCCGACTACCACGCCGCGCCCAACTGCGTGTACACGGATCCCGAGATCGCGCACGTCGGCCTGGGCGAAAAGGACGCAAAGGAGCGCGGCCTCGAGGTCAAAGTCGGGCGCTTTCCGTTCGCGGCCGCGGGCCGGGCTCTCACCCTTGGTCAGACCGAAGGCTTGGTCAAGGTGGTGGCCGACGCCGCCTCCGGCCGGATGCTGGGCGTACACATAATCGGACCGCGCGCCACCGACCTCATCGCCGAGGCGACCCTCGCCGTCCAGAACGGGCTCACCCTCGACCAGCTCGACCTCACCATGCACGCCCATCCAACCCTGCCAGAAGCCATCATGGAGGCAGCGCTGGCGGCCCAGGGCCGAGCGATCCACATCCCCAACCGGCGTGCTGCCGCAGCTTCTGGCGCACCGAGCGCCCCCTCACCGTCCGCGCCCGAGGGCGCGGCCGGAGCTCCCCCCGTAGTGGGGAGCCCAGCTGCGAACGCCCCCTCACCCGCCGCGCCTGACGGCGCAGCCGTAGCTCCCCGCGTGGTGGGGAGCCCAGTCGCCTTGCAGAATCGCGAGCGGCAGATGGTGACGGCGGTCAAGTCCCCCGCTCCGCCTGTCTCCGCATCGATCACGGCCAAGAAGCTCGAGCTCACGAAGGACAACCGTGACTACCTCCTCGGGATCCACCGGTTGATGCAGCTCATCCGCCGCTTCGAAGAACGGAC
The DNA here is from genome assembly GCA_036393875.1 of Candidatus Dormiibacterota bacterium. Lineage (GTDB taxonomy): Bacteria > Chloroflexota > Dormibacteria > Dormibacterales > Dormibacteraceae > UBA10449. Next base: position 3,048 of record DASWGF010000350.1, on the reverse strand, counting down.
TCAGGAGCAGTACACGAAGGCGAAGATCGGAGGCTACTGCCACCTCAACATCGGCGAAGAGGCAGCCGTCGTGGGAGGCATCCTGCCCCTCAAACTGAACGACTACATCTACACGAGCTACCGCGAGCACGGCCACGCGATCGCCCGCGGCATCGACCCAAGGGCGGTGATGGCGGAGCTCTTCGGCAAGGAGACCGGCACGTCGCACGGGCGTGGCGGGTCGATGCACATGTATGGCGCCAAGCTCCGCTTCATGGGCGGCTATGGAATCGTGGGCGGCCACCTGCCCCTGGCGGCGGGCGCGGCATTTGCGGTCAAGTACGGCAAGCAGAAGGATGTCGTCTCGTGCCTGTTTGGCGACGGCGCCACCAACATCGGCGCGTTCCACGAGTCGCTCAACTACGCGAAGGTGTTCGAGCTGCCGGTGCTCTGGTACTGCGTCAACAACCGCTATGGGATGGGAACGCCGGTGGAAGCCGCATCCGCCGTCAAGGACATCTACCAGAAGGCGTGCGCGTACGACATGGAATCCATCCAGGTCGACGGCATGAACGTGCGCGAGGTGTTGCTGCGCACGTCGGAGGTCATCGAGAAGGTACGCGCGGACTCACAGCCACGCTTCATCGAGGCGCTCTGTTACCGCTTCAAGGGCCACTCCGTGGTCGACCCCGACAAATACCGCTCTCCCGAGGACAAGGAGAAGTTCCGCAAGGCGGACCCGATCGTCGCCTTCGAGCACGAGCTCGAGCAGAGCGGCCTGGCCGACGAGGAGTACTTCAGGGTCGTGAGGCAGGAGATCGATGCCGCGGTCCAGGACATCATCAAGTTCGCCGACGAGAGCCCAGAGCCGAAGGTCGAGGACCTCTACAAGTACGTGTACGCCGGCGAGTGGGAAGAGCGCCCGGAGCTCAAGGGAAACCCGCTGTAATGGCCGCTGAAGAAAAGCTGTATCGAGTCGCTTTGCGCGAGGCCCTCGCCGAGGAGATGGAGCGCGACGACTCCGTCTATCTCGTCGGTGAGGACATAGGGAAGTTCGGCGGCGCCTACCGGGTGACCGAGGGTCTGCTTGACAAATTCGGACCGACGCGAGTTGTGGACGCACCGATCGCCGAAGAGGCGATCGTCGGCACTGCCATCGGCTCGGCGATGCTGGGCCTGCGCCCCGTCGTGGAGTTGATGACCATCAACTTCTCGCTGGTCGCTTACGACCAGATCGTCAACAACGCAGCCAAGATCCGCTACATGTTCGGCGGCGAGGCCAAGGTGCCGATGGTGATCCGTATGCCGGGCGGCGCCGGACACCAGCTGTCGGCGCAACACTCGCACAGCTTCGAGGTCCTGTACGGGCTCATCCCCGGCCTGCTGGTCGTCGCGCCGACCACGCCAGAAGATGCCAAGGGCATGCTGAAGTCGGCCATCCGCACCGACAACCCGGTGATGTTCCTCGAGTCCATGAGCCTCTACAACGTCCGTGGCATGGTCCCGGACGGCGACTACACGACACCCATCGGCAAGGCAGCGGTTCGGCGGACCGGGACCGACATCACGATCGTCGGCGTCTCGAGGATGGCCGTGCTCGCCCACGAGGCCGCCAAGCAGCTGGAGGAAGAGGACATCGACGCCGAGGTCATCGACCTCCGTTCGATTCGCCCCATCGATTGGCCGCCGATCGTCGAGTCGGTTCGCCGCACGTCGCGCTGCCTGGTGGTCGAAGAGGGCTGGGCGACGTACGGCGTCACCGCCGAGATCGCCGCGGGCGTGCAGGAGCGGTGCTTCGACTACCTGGACGCCCCGATCCGACGGCTGGGCGGCGCCCAGGTGCCGATGCCGTACAGCCTGCCCCTCGAGAAGGCGTCGATCCCGACCAGCGAGGACGTCAAGAAGCTGGCGCGAGAGGTGGTCGGCAGGAGGCCGCTCGATGGCTGACGTAAACATGCCCAAGCTCTCCGACACGATGGAGGAGGGCACGATCGTCGAGTGGAAGAAGAAGAGCGGCGACCCCGTCAAGAAAGGCGAGGTCATCGCTGAGGTGGAGTCGGACAAGGCGACGTTCGACCTCGAGTCCGAAGCCGACGGAGTGCTCGACATCATCGTTCAGCAGGGCGTGCCGGCGAAGATCGGCGCACCGATCGCCCGCATCGGCGCGGCCGGCGAAGCTCCGGCCGCCACCCCGGCTCCCAAAGTGGCTGCGCCGAAAGTAGAGGCGGCCAAGGCAGAGAAGCCCAAGCCCGACTCGGAAGCACCTGCCCCTCCCCCGCCTTCGGATCAGGCACGCCCCACTCCGCTGCCTTCCGCGCCTAAAGGCGCGGGGACCCCAGAGGATGACGGAGCTCCCCGCGTGGCGGGGAACCCAGAGGTCAAGGCCTCGCCTCTGGCGAAACGCCTGGCCGCCGAGCTCGGAGTCAACCTCGCGATGGTTCAAGGCAGTGGTCCCGAGGGCCGCATCGTCAAGGAGGACGTGCAAGCCGCCGCCGGCAAGACCGCGCCCCAGCGCACGCCCGCCCCGGCCCCCGCTCGACCGGCGGGTCCCGACGTCGAGGTCGTCGAGCCCACCCGCATGCAGGCGACCATCGCTCGGCGCATGGCGGAGGCGAAGTCGACCGTCCCCGAGTTCACGGTCACTGTCGAGGCGCGAGTCGACCTCGCCGTGTCCATGCGCCAGCAGCTGAAGGACTCGGTGCCCGGCGCCGACAAGGTCACGATGACCGACTTTCTAGTCCGCGCCTGCGCGCTCGCGCTGAGGAAGTTCCCGGAGGTCAACAGCTCGTGGGCCGACGGCAAGTTCCAGCGCAAGCGGCGAATCAGCATCGGCCTCGCGGTGGCGCCGTCGCAGGGCATGGGCCTGCTGGTCCCGGTCGTGCATGACGCGGACCTCAAAGACCTCATCCAGATCTCCATCGAGTCTCGGCAGGTGATCGAGCGCGCGCGCTCCGGCCGCCCTGCAGAGGGCGACCTTTCCGGCGCCACGTTCTCGATCTCAAACCTCGGCATGTACGGCGTCGATGAGTTCGTCGCCATCATCAATCCGCCCGAGGCTGCGATCCTCGC
>DASWGF010000349.1:0-3891 GCA_036393875.1 Candidatus Dormiibacterota bacterium | reverse complement strand
AGCACGGCATCGAGCCCGGCGCGAGCGCCTGGGAGGCGGCTCAAAAGATCGTCGAGTTGACTCGATCTGTGGCCACCCGATGAGCATTCTTCTCGACGCGGGCACCCGCGTCATCGTCCAGGGCATCACCGGCCGTGAAGGCACCTTCCACGCCGAGCAGATGCTGGAGATGGGCACCAAGCTGGTCGGCGGTACGAGCCCTGGCAAGGGTGGGACCACCCACCTCGGGGTCCCGGTCTTCAATACCGTCGCCGAGGCGGTTCGGGCCACGGGCGCGAACGCGTCGGGAATATTCGTCCCGCCGCCGTTTGCGCCGGACGCCATCATGGAGGCGGCCGCCAATGGCATCGAGCTCATCGTGTGCATCACAGAGGGGATCCCGATCCAGGACATGATCCGGGTCAAGGATTTCCTGCGCGGGTACCCGAAGGCGCGGCTGCTCGGCCCGAACTGTCCTGGGCTCATTACGCCCGGGGCGGCGAAGATCGGCATCATTCCCCAGCGCATCACCAGCCCGGGCCACGTCGGCCTGGTCTCTCGCAGCGGTACCCTGACCTACGAGGTGGGATCGGCGCTCACGGCCGCCGGTATGGGCCAGTCGACCATCGTGGGCATCGGCGGCGATCCCGTTCTGGGGCTGACCTTCCGAGACGTCGTGGAGATGTTCGAGCACGACCCGCAGACCACGCACCTGGTGGTCATCGGCGAGATCGGAGGCAGCGACGAGGAGCGGGCGGCCGAGGTGCTCGGCAAAGGCACGCGTCTCAAGACCGTCGCTTTCATCTCCGGTCGCACCGCACCCGAGGGCAAGCGGATGGGACACGCCGGGGCGATCATCTCGGGCAATCACGGCACGGCGAAGAGCAAGGAAGAGGCCTTCAAGGCCGCCGGCGTGGCCGTGGCGGAGACGACCGACGACATCGTGGGTTTACTGCGCTGATCATGGCGTTACCGATCTCGATCACCAAGCCGCGTCGCGATCAACGGATGCGCGACCTCGCGATATTCGGCGGCTTTGCCCTATGGCTCGTTTACACGCGCGCGTATTGGGCCCTGCACGCGGCGCATATCGGGTTCCCACCTTGCCCGTTCTATTACGTCACCGGACACCCGTGCCCATTCTGCGGGGGGACGCGCTCGTTCGCCTACATGTGGGAGGGCGACATCTCCGACGCTGTCCGGCTCTATCCCCTCGGCCCGGCGCTTTTCGTGGGCACCATCCTCGGAACCGGTGGGCTTGCCGCCGGGCTGGTCACGGGTCGAACCTGGTCGCAACAACTGACGTCGCGCCACTGGCGCCTGCTGGCCACGTTCGGCGTCAGCGCGCTCCTCATCAGCTGGGCGCTGAAGGTTTTCGTCCTCGGCAACTGAGATCCGGCGACTCGTAGCCGATGAGTGGGAGACGTTTCGTGTTGTCCGCCTGGCAGCGTTGAAAGACGCCCCCTACGCATTCGGCTCGACATACGAGGCAGAGCTGGACCGGAGCGAGAAACGCTGGCGCTCGGCGCTCGAGGATCGGTCGCGATTCGTGGCGGAATCGGCCGGCGAGGTCATCGGCACGGTGGGTGCAGGCTCGTCGGACGTCACCGGCACCGCGGCCCTGACCGCGCTGTGGGTGGCGCCGGCGGCCCGCGGGCGCGGTGTGGGCGAGGCGCTGGTCAACGTCGTCCTCGAGTGGGCGAAGGAGGCCGGCTACGAGCAGGTCATGCTCTGGGTGGTCGAAGGCAACACGGCCGCGGAAAGCCTGTATCGGCGCACCGGCTTCCGCCGCACCGGCTCGGTGCAGATGGTGCGTCCGGGAGACCCTCGGATCGAGTACGAGATGGTGCGACCGGTCTGATCATTCATTGAGGATCGTCTCGATCACGACCGGATACACGAGGCTGGTGTTCTGCGCGGGGTTGGCCGGGTCGATGATGTCGTGCGGCAGGCGTTCCGAAGTCGGGAACTCGAACGTGCTCACGGCGGCCCCATGCCGCCGCCATCGCTCCACCAGCTCATATGTGAAGCGGTTCTCGAGCCCAGGCTCGTTGGCGTTGGTGATGACGGAGATCGACCCCGCTTTGGGCGCCCCCACCCGCGCCGCTTTGAGGACTCTTGTCGCCGTTTTGAACAGGGCGGCGTACGCGTGGGTCGAGAAGCGCGGGTAGCCGTACGGCGGCTCGAGCTTGTCCTTGAGCCTGGAGTCCCACCAGACCCAAACGTTCGGCAGCACGTACGCGAGCTCGGCCAGGACCGGATGCGCCGGGCCGGGTATCCGCTGGAGCCCGAGCATCGGCGCGATCAGCACCGCGCGTTCCACGCCCTCGCGCTCCTGGGCGAGCATGCCGGTCAGGGTCCCGCCCAGCGACAGCCCCGCCACGGTCAGCCGCTCGCCCAGTCCCGCTCCCGCCTCCGCCGCACGGTTGGCCAGCGCGAACAGCTGCTCGGAGCGCAGCTCCGCGATCGACGTCGTCAGCCGATCCCTGTAGCCGTGGCGCGGATACCTGGGGATGAGGACATTCCAGCCCAGCCCGTAGAAGTACTTGCCGAGCTCGTCGAACTGTTGTGGGCAGTTCGTGAAGCCATGCAGCAGGACGAGGGAGCGCTCGGTGCGGCGGCCGTGGGTGTACAGGCGGGTGTGACAGGCAGGGTTGACGTTGGGACCGTCGAGGTTCTTGAGGCTCGCGGCGATCTCAATTCCAGCTTCGTACGCATCGCCGCTCATTCCCGTACTGGATACTAGGTCGCGGTGTGGATTTCGAGCTGACCGCGGAGCAGCGCGCGGTGCGCGAGCTTTGCCGCGACTTCGCCAAAGAGGTGGTGGCGCCGGCGGCCGAGGAGCTCGATCGCGGGCACAAGTTCGGCTACGACATCGTCCGTCGCATGGGCGAGCTCGGCCTGTTCGGGCTGCCCTTCTCGGAGGAGTACGGAGGCGCCGGCGCGGACTTCCTCTCCTTGTGCCTTGCCATCGAGGAGATCTCGCGCGCGGATGCGGGCGTCGGCATCACGCTCGAGGCGGCCGTATGTCTGGGCGCTGCGCCCATCTACGACTTCGGGACGGCAGAGCAAAAGCAGAGATGGCTACCCGACCTGCTGGCGGGAAAAAAGCTCTGGGCTTTCGGCCTCACTGAGCCGGAGGCGGGCTCGGATGCAGGCGCCACCAAGACCCGCGCCGAGCAGCGCGATGGCCACTGGGTGATCAGCGGAGCCAAACAGTTCATCACGAACTGCGGCACTGACATCTCGGCCGGCGTGACCGTGACCGCCGTCACGGGCAAGACCAAGCGCGGTGGCGCGGAGATCAGCGCGATCATGGTGCCGACCGGCACGGCCGGGTACCACGTGCGCGAGTCGTATCGAAAGCTGGGCTGGCACTCGTCAGACACGCACCCACTGAGCTTTGAGGACTGCGAGGTCCCGGCGGACAACCTGCTTGGCGAGCGTGGCGGCGGCTACCGGCAGTTTCTCAACACGCTCACAAGCGGGCGCATCGCAATCGCCGCCCTATCGGTCGGCCTGGCGCAGGCATGCCTCGACGCATCTCTGAAATATGCGAAGGAACGGCGCACGTTTGGTGTCCCCATCTCGAAGCACCAGGCGATCCAGTTCAAGCTCGCCGACATGGCGATGGAAACGGAGCTCGCGCGGACGATGGTGTATCGCGCCGCGCTCGCCTACACCCATGGCGGCACCAACACCACCGACGAGGTGCGCATGCTCGCTGCGATGTGCAAGCTCTTCGCCTCGGAGACCTCGAAGCGAGCTGCCGACCAGGCCGTGCAGATACACGGCGGCTACGGGTTCATGGAGGATTACCCGGTCGCGCGCTACTGGCGTGACGTGAAGGTCAACGAGATCGGAGAGGGCACGTCCGAGGTGCAGAGAATGTTGATCGCTCGCCTCCTCGGG
>DASWGF010000348.1:0-3117 GCA_036393875.1 Candidatus Dormiibacterota bacterium | reverse complement strand
GACCAGGCCGTGCAGATACACGGCGGCTACGGGTTCATGGAGGATTACCCGGTCGCGCGCTACTGGCGTGACGTGAAGGTCAACGAGATCGGAGAGGGCACGTCCGAGGTGCAGAGAATGTTGATCGCTCGCCTCCTCGGGTGCTAGGGCGCTATCTGTAAACCCCGTTGTGGCCCAGGCTGTGGAGGCCGACGTTCGGAAAGTAGGTCAGGCCATGATCTTCGGAGCCGACCGCGATTTTCGCCAGCAGCTCGCCGGTGGTCGTGTTCATGACATAGACGGTTCGGTTGTAGCGGCCCGACGCCCAGAGCTGGGTGCCATCCGGGTTGAGCTGAAGCATGTCCGGGCTGCCCCCGCCGGGGATATGCCACTTGGACGTCGACTCACGCGTCGCGAAGTCGATCACCGAGAACGTGCCTTCGAGCCGGTTGGAGACATACAGCGACTTGGTGTCGCGGGACACCTGCAGACCGTGCGCGCCGCGCCCGGTGGGAATGAACTGGATCTCTTTCATCGCAACGGGATCGACCACCGACACGCCCATGCGACCCTGGTTGCTCACGTAGAACACCGAGCCGTCGGGCGAGAGCTTGACGTCGATTGGAAGACCGCCGACGTTGACGTACCCGACGAGCTTCATGTTCACCGTGTCGACCTTCGCGACCACCCCTGAGTACTCGGTCGAGATCATCAGGTAGCTGCCGTCGGCGCTGAAATCGAGATGATCGGCGCCCGGCCACGGGATCCCCACCGATCCGAGCAGCCTCCAGCCGTTGCTCGGGTCGCGGAACTCGATCCGCTGCAATCGCTCAACGACGTCGACGGCCTTGGTTCCGTCCGGCGTGAAGTACAGGTTGTACGGAAACGGGATGTTGATCGTCTGGCCGCTCGGTCGGCCGGTGTGGATGTCGATGACCGTGAGGCTGCTCGACCCTTCGTTGTCGACGTAGAGCGAGCTCATGTCCCAGGCCGGGGCGATGTGGTGGGGGATGGATCCGACCGCGTAGTGGTCGATGACCGTGAAGGTGCGCGGGTCGATGACGTCAACGGTGCCGGCCGTGCTGTTGGGGACGTAGACCCGCGGCGGAAGCTCACACAGCGGACATGGGACGACGCCCGACAACGTGTTCGCGTAAACGTTGAGCGTGCCGGCCGGAAGCGCCGCCTGCTGGACGTCCGGCGCGGGCAGCAATCGAGTCGGTTCGGTGTCAGCCGGAACCGAGGCTTGCGGAGCCACGCTCGGCGCGTTCCACACCACCGCGAACACAACTACCGCGGGGCTCATGATCGCGAGCGCGAGGACGATTGCAGACGCGATGCGGAAGGGCCGGGATCGCACCGCTGACGAGACAGGGTTACTCGTCGGGAAGATCCTCGAGCTTCGGCGCGAGCTCGCAAACCCACCGCCCGTCGTCCAATCGCCGGATGAAGCGCCCATAGCCCTGGTTGCGCGCGACGTTCAGGAACTGCTCCTGCGTGATCAGCGTCCGCAGCCGCGCCAGGTCGGCATAGGTGCTGTCGCGCATGATGCCCCCGACCACACCTGCGAGCTCCCTCCACTGGCCTTCGGACAGCGGCTCACCGTAGCCTGCGATCGTCACCAGCAGCGCCGCGGTGGCGCCCGTGATGGTCTCTGGAAGCAGCTTGTCCGCCTTGGCGCGGGCGATGATCTCTCGCCCCGTGCCGATGATGTCGGCAATTCGGTCCCTGCGCACCCCGATGATGTCGCGTCCGCTGCCTACGGTCGTGCCTTCGAGGTATCTGGGTCCTGCTTCCATGCGCAACCGAATATTGTAATTGGCTCTCCGTATGGACTTTGATCTGCCTCCGCAGCACTCGAGCTTTCGCGACGCCGTGCGCGAGCTGGCGCAAGGGGTGGCGCTGCCCCTCGCGGCCGAGGTCGACCGCGACCACCGGTTTCCCGAAGAGGCGGTGAAAGCGGCGGCCGAAGCCGGGCTGATGGGGGTTCTGATCCCACGCGAGTACGGTGGCGCCGGGCTCGATGCCCTGGCCTTCACGCTCTGCATCGACGAACTCGCCCAGGCCTGCGCTTCGACCTCGGTGATCGTCGACGTCCACACGAGCGTCGGCAGCGAACCGATCCTGCTCTTCGGCACTGATGAACAGAAACGGCGATGGCTGCCCCGCCTTGCGTCTGGCGAGCTACTGGGGGCGTTCGCGCTCACAGAGCCGGCGGCTGGATCTGACGCTGCCTCGTTGCAGACGAGCGCGCGCCGACACGGCGACGGTTACGTCCTCAATGGCACCAAGGTCTTCATCACCAACATCGGCCGCGCGGGCCTGTACGTGGTCTTTGCGCGCACCGGTCCCGAGGAGCGGGCCGCCGGGGTGAGCGCGTTCCTGGTCCCCGCGGAGACGCCGGGAGTGCGGATCGGTCAGATGTTCAAGAAGATGGGCTTGAACGGATCCCCGACGGGCGAGCTCGTGCTCGAAGACGTGGTCGTCCCGCTGGCGAACCGGCTCGCGGCCGAAGGCCAGGGCTTCACCGTCGCAATGCGCGCACTCGATTCCGGCCGGATCGGCATCTCCGGCCAGGCGCTGGGGATCGGGCAGGCCGCGGTCGACGAGGCGACGGCAGTGCTGCGAGGACGTGCCCGCGAGCAAGGTAACGATTTCACTCTCGCCGACATGGCCACGCGGCTCGAATCGGCGCGGCTGCTCGCATACAACGCCGCCTGGCTGTGCAAGACCGGGCGCCCGTTCACGCGGTCCGCCTCGATCGCAAAGCTGCACTGCACCGACACGACCATGCAGGTCGCGCTCGACGCCCTTCAGCTGGCCGGTGAGGAGGCCGCCGTCTCGGGGAGCCCCTTCGAGCGCCACGTCCGCGACGCCAAAGCGTTGCAGATATACGAGGGCTCGAACCAGGTCCAGCGCGTCGTGATCGCCCGAGACTTGTTCAGGTCATAAAGGAGTTGGGCGTACTCTCACGCTGATGGATTTCGACTTCTCCGAGGATCAAGTCGCGATCCGCGACACGATTCGAGAGCTCGTTCAGGACCGGGTCGCGCCGCGCGCGGCCGAGATCGATGAGAAGGCCGAGTATCCGAAAGACATCGAGCGGCTCTTTGCGGAGAACGGCATCCTGGGCATCCC
>DASWGF010000347.1:0-3319 GCA_036393875.1 Candidatus Dormiibacterota bacterium | reverse complement strand
TGAAGAGGACCAAACCCGTCAAGAACATGCGTCGCCGGCCGACGACGTCAGCCAGCCGACCGCCCAGCATGAGAAAGCCGCCAAACGTTAGCGCATAGCCGCCGACCACCCATTGGATGTTCTCAGCCGACAAACCCAGAGTACGCTGCATCGAGGGCAGCGCCACGTTGACGATCGCGATGTCCAGGATCAGCATGAACTGCGCCGCGGAAAGCAGCGCGAGTATCAGATTCGAGCGATGACGTGTGCCGTCGACAACCAGCCTTTTGGTTGGCCAGTTCAGATAAGAGGACTTTGTCGAGGGGGTCGGGACTTGAACTCTGGGCCTCACGCCTTCACGCGTTTTCCTGATACCGCGGACCTTTCGATGGCGGCGATCACCTCGTGGCGCCGGACGGCGTCGGCGAAGTCCGGCACGGTGTGAGTCCCGTTGTCGAAGTCTGCCGCGAACGCGGCGTAAGCACGAGCGACGTTGAAGGCAGGCGCTCCTTCCAGGCTGGTGAGCGTCGGCCATTTCTGTGTCAGCGCCTTAGGGACTCCAAGCTCGGCGAGTTCGTTCCGCCCCTGAGCTCCCACGACGGTCAATGGAAAGATTTCAGGGAGCGCGGCGTCAGCGGTGATGCGCAGCGTTCCGTCGGTTCCGTTGATCTCCCATAGGAAACCGGTACCGCCGGCCACCGCCTCACGGATGTGAACGCTGGCAGTCGCCCCGGACGTGAGGGTGCCGATCACCGCGACCTGGTCGGGGGCCGTCTTCACGATCTTCTCCCCCGTCCCTTCGAGGGTGATCAGGGGCCTGCGAATATCCGACACCGCCGACAGGTCGGCGAACTCGCCCAGCACGTAGTTGAGGGTGTCCAGGCTGTGGCCGAAGGCGACCGTCAGTAAGTTGGCCCCGTTTTTCTTGTCGAGCATGTAGGCGTTGGGCTGGACCAGGGCTCCGCCTACAACCGACAGCCCGACCATCGTGGTGGAGAGGACCTCGCCAACGTATCCGTCGCTGAGCAGCTGTCGGACGAACTCGATCGCCGGGGCCTGGCGGGCCTGCAGCCCGACCACCGTGCGCACCCTTTTTTCGGCAGCGAGCGCTGCCATCGCTCGTGCTTCGTCGACATCGCGGCCGAGCGGCCACTCGCAATAGACGGCCTTGCCTGCGGCAAGTGCCGCGGAGACCAGCTCTCGATGGTGCGGCACCTTGACGGTGATCGCGACCACGTCAATGTCCGGCTGGATCACCAGCTTCTCGGGGTCTTGAAACACTGCCTTGATCCCGAATGCTTCGCCAGCTGCGCGAGCCGATTCTGGGCTGCGCGCACTCAGTGCCCTGATCTCGTACATCGGCAGCGCGCGCAGTGCCGGGATGTGGGCGGTAACGGCCCAGCCCCAGGCGGGGTTGACCCCGATGATCCCGACGCCCAGGGTCGATTCAGGGATTACTGGGGCTGATGTAGTCTCCCGGGTTTCTGTCCGGGCCATTCTAAAAACCGAGCACCTCGTCGACCAACACCACCGTGATCCGCCCCGGGGTGATCTCCCGATTGATGATGACCACCTTGTTCACCGCGCTGTGTATGCCATATGCAGCCTGGGCGCGGGCGTCTTCGAGCCGCCACGCATATTCATTGATGCGGAGCAGACCTTGCTCGAGGTCGGGCACAATCTTCTGCGTGCCGACGACGAGAATGACTCGTCCGGCGCCGCTGACATAAGGTCCGAGCTGGCTGCCGCTCATGGAAGCCGCGAGCAGCGACCCGGTCTCGGTGACCGCGTGGACGCTCCCGAGCATGACATCCGGCGCCGCGCCCAGGCGGCGGATCTCGTCGGCCTCGGTCTCGCGATTCATGCTCCAGATCCGCGGGCGGAGTGCACCGTAGCGACCGGACTTTTCGATCTCGTCGGTGATGCCCAACACGTCGAGCGTTTGCGAGGCGCCCTGGTGTACGGGGGAGGAGTCTGGGATGAGGGCCAGGACAATCCGCTTTGCCGCGGCGGCGTCCGACGCCCTGAGGACCGTGAATCCGTTCGCCTCGAGGGCGGTCATGGTTCTTTTCACTCGGCCGTCATTCGCCCTGGTGCCCCACCGCCGGGTCAGCGATCCATCCGGGTCGAGTTCGACTTCTTTTATCACCCGCAATCTCCTTCCGTGGACGATATACTTGCGACTGCAAGTATCTTAACCCCTGGTGATTGCATATGCAAGTACTTTCGAAACCGGACACCGCCGCTCATTTCGATCGGATCCTGGCGAAAGAGGTGCCAGGGGGACGCGGGTTGCGGGCGTGGGACGCCCTGCTCCGGGCCCACGCCACGCTTCTGCGCCAGCTCGAGACCGATCTGGAAAGCAAGACCGGTCTGGCTCTGGCCGACTTCGACGTGCTGGCTCAGCTGGCCATCGCTGGAGGTTCGCTGCGGATGACAGAGCTGGCGGACCGGGCCCTCATTTCACGCTCCGGTATGACTCGGCGCGTCACCCGGCTCCTCCACGAAGGCCTGGTTCGTCGTGCCCACGCCGACGCCGACGCGCGCGGCGTCGTGGTCCAGCTGACAAACTCCGGATTGGACCGTCTGACAGTCGCAGCTCCGGTCCACATACGCGGAGTTTCCGATCTATTCCTCACGAAGCTGGACGACCAGGAGCTCGCCGTTCTCGAGACCGCCCTCGCCAAGGTCACCCTCGACTGCACCTTTGGCTAAGGCGTGACACCGACCCCTATCTAGTTGCTCCTGAACCAGAACATGCTCGACAGGATCGCGGTCAAGGACAGCCAGCTCATCGCCCCGGAGCAGGAAGCAAGCCCTTCCACGACCCTACTTGTTGGCCGGTTCAAATAGGGCCCAGTGTCTGGGTTCAGTAGATTGCGGAAGAGGCCGGGATTGCCTCACGGTCCTGACCCGTGCGTCGTCAGGCTTGAAGCGCTTGGGCGGCAGCCGACTGCGGGGTTCGCTCGATAGCGGAAACCAGGAGGACACAGTAGGCATCGCTACTGTGCTCCATGCCAACTGCGCCTTCCGCATGCTGACCAAGGCGCGGCGTGAACTCACTTTTGGACGAAGGGGACACTGTAAGTCGCCTTCCACCGCTGCTTTTTCGACCAGCTGTTCCCTGATCGTTCCCTCTAACAACGTACTTCGCGACGAAACTGAATTCAATACGACGGGTGTGGGCCGAGGACGGCGCGTAAGCCGGGTTCTGTGTCCCTTGCGGGACGGCGACCATCTGTCTGGGACGCCGGTTGCCCGGCGCCTCTAGCGACCGATACCCGAGGGCTCGGCGAGCCGCCGTGAACGCCCTCCTATTTGGTCTTGCTCCGGGCGGGGT